>NZ_SCND01000139.1:0-14047 GCF_005503585.1 Pseudomonas sp. 2VD | reverse complement strand
GGGGAAGTCAGGGGCTTCGGCGGTGACCGGGGTGCTGCTGTTGCCGGCCGGGTCGGTAACGATCACCGTCACCGTCTCGCCATTGGTCAGCGGCGGGTTCAGCGGAGCGGTGAAATTGCCGTTGGCATCGGCGATCACGGTGAGGTCCGGCTTGCCGTCGCCATTGGTATCGATGCCGACGCTCGCGCCGGCCTCGGCCTGGCCGCTGATGCTGCTGCCGTCAGGCGCTATCTTCAGGCCGCTGGCCGCCTTCGGCGGAGTGGTGTCCGGGGGCACCGAAGAACCGCCGCCGCCACCGCCGCCGCTGCTGTTGGAAATAGCCACCCCGGCGCCGATGGCCGCCGCACCGACCAGCAGCGCAGTCCCTGCGCTCATGCCACCGAGCACACCGGCGCCGGTCAGCGACTCGAAACCGGCCAGGCTTTCCTGCGGGATGTAGCCGGCCATCAGCGGCCCGTCGGCGGCGACCGGCGGCAGATCTACCGCCACCAGCTTGTCCTTGTCGGCCAGGAACAGCTGGCTGGAAGGCTGGCCTTCCGCATAGAAGTTGGCGATGCGTACGCTTTCCCCGGTCTTCAGCTGGACGATCAGGTCCGAACCGCTCTTCGAGTATCCCGCCACCGACTCCGGTGCGACATCGAGCGCGATATTACTGCTCTGGGAGAGTTTGAGTATCCCGTTTTCCGGAACCTCGACGGCAGCCGCAGAAGAAATACTCTGATCGATAGGGGTAACTTTCGCCTGGATCGACATTTCCGACATTCCTCTTGTCAAGCAGCGACCGAACGGCCGCACCATGTAATCCAGAAATAGCAGCTTTTAAATAAAAGGCGAGTCTGACTTTATATATAACGACTAAGAAAACCCCCATGAAAAATTCAATTTAGATAACCCCTGGAAAACATGCAGCCATTTAGCCATCACACGCCTATCTAATTGATAAACAATATATAATCAAAAAGTTATAATACTTTATAAACAACCCCCATCACCTGGCACGGCAAATCGACCAAATAACCCAGCGGGCAAATATCAGAACTCTACGATGCGTATTTCATAAAAAACCGGGAGAAATGAAATAGCACTTCCCGGCACCTCGTAGTTCGTCGGCGCGAGGCGACGGCAAGACGACCCCGACAGTTCCAACGGAAAGCATCGCCGGGCATCCCGCGAAGCGGCCTTCATCGTCCTGCAATCAAAGCGTCATCGTCACGATGCCAAGTTATCCAACCGATCCTCTCCCGCGAGCGACCATGCATCACGGTATCTCCCCGCCCCAGGACGCCGACCTGTTCGGCCTGATCTACGGTTTCCGTTTCCGCCCCGGCGAAGCGGGGCGGGAAATCGACTCGGCTACCGCCCTCGCCTGCCTGCGGCAGGCTCGCGAGGAGGCGCCGGACGAGTTCCTCTGGCTGCACCTGAACCTCGCCCATGCCGCCTGCGAGCGCTGGATGAAGAAGCATCTGGAACTGCCGGATTATTTCTTCGAAAGCCTGCGCGAGGGGTCGCGCTCGACGCGCATCGAACACGTTGACTCGGCGCTGCTGGCAGTGGTCAACGACGTGGTCTTCAACTTCGGCCTGGTCTCTTCGGACGTCGCCACCCTGTGGGTCTGCGCCCGTGGCCGGCTGCTGGTCAGTGCACGAGCGCAACCGCTGCGCTCGGTGGACAAGCTGCGCTCTTCGGTGAAGCACGGCGAACCTTTCCGTTCGCCCCTGCAGTTGCTGATCCACCTGTTGCGCGACCAGGGCGACGTGCTGACCCAGATCGTCCGCGAAACCAGCGTCGCAGTGGACCGCATCGAGGACCAGCTACTGGCCCTGCGCCTCTCCGCCAACCGCGCCGACCTCGGCGCCATGCGGCGCGTGCTGGTACGCCTGCAACGCCTGCTGGCGCTGGAGCCCGGTTCGCTGCTGCGCCTGCTCAACCGACCGCCGGAATGGCTACAGGATGCCGACCTGCGTGAGCTGCGCGAAGCCACCGAGGAGTTCTCCCTGGTGATCAGCGACCTGACCGCCCTGGGCGAACGGATCAAGCTGCTGCAGGAAGAGATCGCGGCCAAGCTCAACGAACAGAACAACCGCATCCTCTTCACCCTGACCATGGTCACGGTGCTGGCCCTGCCGATCAACATCGTCGCCGGCTTCTTCGGCATGAACGTCGGCGGGATTCCCTTCGCCGACGATCCTGAAGGCTTCTGGATCATGCTCGTGCTGGTCGCCAGCTTCACCTTCCTCGCCGGCCGCTGGGCCTTCCGCAAGCGCGGCGACTATTGAGCGTGGACAACGCCGGCGGACAGTGGTTAGGTTGACCGACCACCGTCAGCCGGACCTTCCATGAGCCTTTCCCCCGCCGATCTCAAGCAACTCCAGGCCGCCAAGAACCTGCTGGAGAACCCTGGACTCACCGCGCAACTCACCAGCCTGCTGGGCACGCCGATCGAATACGGCCTGAAGAAGCTGCCGCGGAAGGTCAACGAGAAGCTCGGTTCGGTGATCGAGGGAGCGCTGCTGAAAGTCGCCCGCTCGGCCACCGCCACTCTCCAGGAAAACGCCAGCGGTCAACCGGCGAACCGCCTGCATACCCTCGGCGCCGCCGTTTCCGGTGGCGTCGGCGGCTTCTTCGGGCCGCTGGCGATGCTGGTCGAGGTGCCGGTCACCACCGGCATCATCTTCCGTTCCATCGCCGACATCGCGCGCAGCGAGGGCGAGTCGATCAGGGACATGGACACCCTGATGGCCTGTATCGAAGTCTTCGCCCTCGGCGGCAAATCCGCCTCGGACGACGCGTCGGAGTCCGGCTACTACGCGGTGCGTACGGCGCTGGCCCAGCAGGTCAAGGCGGCCGCCGACTTCCTCGGCAAGGACGCCGGCAGCAAGAAGGCCGCGCCCATGCTCCTGGCCCTGGTGCGCAAGGTCGCCGAGCGCCTGGGCGTGCAGTATTCGGAAAAGCTCGCGGCGCAGATCGTGCCCATCGTCGGCGCCCTCGGCGGCGCGGCGATCAACACGGTGTTCATGAACCATTTCCAGGCCATGGCGCGCGGTCACTTCGTCGTCCGCCGCCTGGAGCGCCACTACGGCAAGGATGTGGTTCGCGACGCCTACGCCCTGCTACCACGGCGCGGCTGAGCATGCCGGCCCACGCGGTCAGCCTGGCGCCGGGCGCGGCGGCAGCGACGCGCCCGGTGTTCAGCGCCGTTTCGCTCGCGGCGGAGCCTCGCGCGGAGCCCGGCTGGAGCCGGGCCCCGCGCCGACTCAGAGCGCCAGGCCGGGGTTGTACAACGGGCGGAAAGCGCAATGGGTGGTGCCGGCGCTCTGGTTGTAGAAATAGTAGCGGCGACAGTCATTGTCGTAGTTGCTGGTGCCGACGTTGATCCGGTACGGACCGAAGCTGGCTCCCTGCAGGGAAACGAAGGCGCCGTTGTAGAGCAGCGAGAAATGCAGGTGCGGTCCGGTGGAGCTGCCACCCTCGCAGAGCGCGGTGTTGATGTTGCTGGCATAGACGCCGAGCTTGGTGTCGGCGCTGACCTGCTGGCCGTTGCTCACCTGGATCTGGTCCATGTGGTAGTAGTTGGTCGCCCAGCCGCTGGGGTGGGTCACCCGTACCTGGCAGCGCGACAACACCCGTACCGTGCCGGCGTGGGCGGCGACCACGCTGTAGGTCGCACTGCCCCAGCGCGGCCAGTCGTAGGACGCATCGAAGGACGAGTACGGATAGCCCGAGCCGGTGTTCGAATGCGCTCCGTTGGGCTGCCAGGAATAGCCCTGGCGCCAGGGCAATTGCATCAGGTTGGATGGCGGCGCCAGCGCGGCCTTCGCCTGGAGTTGCCGGGCCACGCGGTTGCGCGGCTGCAGGAGTTCCGCGGCCGGGGTGCCGAACAGGCGCTGGAAGGTCTGCGCGTAGGCGCCGAGCGGATTGCCGCCTTGCACGGCGGAGGCCTTCGCCCCCTCTCGCAACAGACCGAGCAGCGCGGCCGATGCCGCGTTCAGGCCGTCCTCGCCGACGGCCTTGCGCGCAGCCGCCTGGCGCAACTGGTATTCCTCGAAACCGTAGTAGCGCCGCGACAACTGCTGCAACACGTCGCGTACCTGGGCATCGAAGCCGCGTTTCGCCGACAGCCGCCCCAGCGGCGCCGCCAAGGCGCGCTCGTCCGGCGCACCCAACGGCCCGGACTGCATGACCATCAGGGTCAACAACACTTTCGGGTTGATGCTGTAGTAGCCGCTCCAGTGCTCCAGGTATTCGCTCTTGTCGCGCAGCGCCGGCGCGTTCAAGGCCAGGTAGGCCTCGAGGTCGAACGCCTCGGCGTCGCGACCGTAGAGGAACAGTTCGTCATTCAGCGGCAGGGCCACGCTGGGCAATTGCAACTGGCCGAGTAGCTCCGCCGAATAGCGGAAGGCCGGCAGGCCATCGTCATGGGCGTTGGCCGTGCCGCCCACGGCGAGCGCCAGCAGGGCGAAGAGGAACGGCGAGCGCGGGCTCGCCAGGGCGCGGGATCTTTTGTGCTGCATGGGTAGCTCCTGGTCATCGAAGGGAAACCTTGAAAGCCAGCAGCCCGGCGACATCGCCTCCGACGGGATAGCCTGGTCCGCTCCGCCGGTATTTCGCCCAGGCCGGGTTGCACGCCGCAGGACCGTGCAACGCCGTCACCCGGGAAGACAACTATCAGCTTTTGCAGTAAATCCGGTGCCCCGCTCCATCCGGCGGTAAAGCGTGCGGCAGCGCACCACAACCGAGCCGAATCGATCACAGAACGCCAGGCGCCGGAAATACTTCGATACAGTCTGCGCGCGCTCAGCGTTCCTCGGTGGAGGAGCCGTCGAGCGGATCGCGACGTGCCAGCTCGGCTTCGTCAAGGCCGTGCCCAGCGCCGATCTCGTTGCCATGCACGACCCTCAGGCGCTTGTCCGCGGGGGATTCGCCACCCCGCTCGGCCGGCGATCGGGCGCCGCTTTCGTCGATCAGGGTCTCCGGCGCCAGATCGTCCATGCCGACGTTATCCTGGTAACCGTCGTCCTCGTCTGGCTGCCCGCCGGCGTGGCCCGCCTCGCGTACCCGCCGCGGGGAAAACTCGGCTTCCACCTCGGCCTCGGGCCGCTCGTCGCCGATCCGTGCCTTGCGCGCCTGGCGGCGCTCGTCGAAATCGAGTTCGCGTATCGAACCCATGCGGTCCTGAATGTCGTCGATTTCCTGGGGTGTGGTTTTCCGTCGTGTAGCCATGGCGACCTCCGTTACGAATGGCGAGCGCGCACCGCGAATGGCGCAACGCCCCTGTCCGGTCGACCGGCGAGGCGCCGGAAGATTCAGGAAATCCAACCGACGGCGGCTGCCTCGCTACCGCGGTGGCGGGCAAAAAAAAGCCGGATCGGCCCGGGGCGGGCTGGACGATCCGGCGTAATCGAAGCGCGGGACGTCGCGCACCTTGCCGCCGGCACGGGCGGGAGGTGGCGCACAGCGTTTCGCAGGGAATGACCACGGCATCGGCCGGTGGTCCAGGGGGAGTCAGGTCGGCACGGCTTCCTCGAGATAGTCGATGGCCTGGCGCACGGTCTCGATCCGTTCCGCATCGTCATCGGCGATCTCGACGCCGAACTCCGCTTCCAGGGCCATGACCAGTTCGACCACCTCGAGCGACTCGGCACCGAAGTCGTTACGGAAATCGCTGTCCAGCCGGATGTCGCATTCCTCCACGCCGAGCCGGGCGGCTACCAGCTTCCTCTCTCTGGTCTCGATGTCGTCCATGCATTGCGGTCCCACTGCCCGGCCCTGGAAAAAAGTGCGGCTACTAAAGCCTCCGTCCCCGCCAGCGACAACTGCCAGATCTGGCAGTGGCGCTGCGCCGGAGCGCGGCCGCCGCAGCGCGCCGGTCAATCCGGTGGACGAAGCGCGACGCAAGGATTCGAAGTCCGTCACAGGGCGCTTCCCGGCGTATGCGCAATCACCCGCGCCTTCCCTCGCGGCAGGCTTTCGGGCAGTTCCGCCAGGGCCCGGCGTGCCTGCTCCGGGTCGAGGTAGTCGCCCCGCTCCACCGCGAACAGCTCCTGGCCATCGCGCAGTTCGCGGCGCAAACGCAACGACAGGCCCGGATGCCGCTCGATCAGCGCGCGCATGAAGGCTTCGCTGCTGCCCTCGACCAATCGCACGGCGTAGCGCTGGGGTGACGGCGGCTGCGCCGCGTGCGTGCCTTGGCGAACCTCCAGCACCTCGCCGCCGCGACCGTCGCCCAGGGACGCCGGGTCCGCCAGGCGCGGCTTCTCCATCAGCACCGGGGCTGGAGCCGGATAGCTGCGCGGCGAGCCAATAGGTGCCGGTGCGACCTGGGCGGAGGGACGCAGGTCGATGGCGCCGGCATCCTCGAACAGCGGGCGTACCGGTTCGCCGGCAGCACCGCGCAGCAACTGGATGGAACGGTAACGGCCATGGCTGATGCGCTCCAGGCCGGCGGCATCGCGGACGATGCTCGGTCGCAGGAAGACCATCAGGTTGCGCTTCACCCGGGTCTCGCGGGACGAGCGGAACAGCCGGCCGACGCCGGGGATGTCGCCCAGCAGCGGTACCCGCGAATCGCTGCGCAGCAGGTCGTCCTGGATCAGTCCGCCGAGGACGATGACCTGGCCGTCGTCGGCCAGTACGGTGCTCTTGATCGAGCGCTTGTTGGTCACCAGGTCCACCGCCTTCGCCGCCAGGGTGGCGGTTGGCGCGATGGAGGATATTTCCTGCTCGATCTCCAGGCGCAGCATGCGGTCCTCGCCGATGTGCGGCGTGACCTTGAGGGTCACCCCGATATCCTTGCGCTCGACAGTGGTGAACGGATTGCTCGAACCGCTGGCGCTGGTGGTGTAGCTGCCGGTCTGGAACGGCACGTTCTGGCCGACCAGGATTTCCGCCTTCTGGTTGTCCAGGGTCAGCAGGCTCGGCGTCGACAGCAGGTTGCTGCGGCTATTGCGGCTCAGCGCGGTGACCAGTGCGCCGAAATCGCGACTGCCGAGGCCGACTATCGCACCGTCGGGCAGCTCTGCCGGCGGCTTGCCGGCCTGCAACGCGCCTAGCAGGGTGCCGATGGACAACCCGCTGTCGGCGAAGCCAGCGCCGCCGGCGACATGCCCGCTACGCAGCGCCCATTGCACCCCGAGGGCGTCGCCGATCTCGCCGGACAGCTCGACGATCGCCGCCTCCACCAACAGTTGCGCACGCGGCACGTCGAGCTGGCGGACGATGTCCTCGAGCAGACCGACATCCTCCGGGTCGGCGAGGATCACCAGGGCATTCAGCGATTCGTCGGCGCGCACCAGCAGGCCGCGCTTGCCACGCCCCCGGCCATCCTGGCCCCGCTCGCCGTGCAGCGATTCGCCGATCTCCCCGAGGGTGGCGGCGAGGGTCTTGGCGTCGCCATGGCGCAGGCGGATCACCCGGCTGTTCGCCGACCGCGACGAGGGGACGTCGAGCGACTGCGCCAGCCGCAGCAAGCGCGCTCGCGCCTGCGGCGGCCCGAGCAGGACCAGGCGGTTGCTGCGGCTGTCGGCGAGGACCTGGACGGTGGCGGCGCTCTTCCCGGCGGCCGGGGTGACGCTGCGATCGAGCACCTCGGCGATTTCCGCGACCCAGGCATGGCGCATGTCGTAGATGCTGTAGTCATGTTCGCCGGCCCGGTCGAGGCTGCGCACGATCGCCTCGATGCGCTCGATGTTGGCGCGGCGGTCGCTGACGATCAGCGCGTTGGCCGACGGCACGGCGGCCAGATGGCCATGGGCCGGGACCAGCGGCCGGATCATCGGGATCAGTTCCGCCACCGAGGTCTGCTGCGCCTGGACCACCCGCGTCTCCAGGCTGCCCGGCCCATCGCGGACGGTCTTCTGCGCGGCGTCCTGGCGTGCCTCCATGTTCGGCACGATACGCGCCTGGTCGCCCTGCGGCAGCACCGCGTAGCCATGGGTGGCGAGCACCGAAAGGAACAGTTGGTAGACCTCCGCCAGGCTGAGCCGCGCCTGGGATACCACCGTGACCCGTCCCTTCACCCGCGGATCGACGACGAAGGTCTGGCCGCTGATGCTCGATACCTGCTCGATGAAGTCGCCGATCTCGGCATCCTTCATGTTGATCGTCCACTGCTCTTCCTCTTGCGCGGCGGCAGTCGCGGCAGGTGCCGGATGGACCGGCGGCGCCAGGCCGAGGACGGCCAGCGACAGGACCAGGAACAGCGGAGACAGGCGCTGGGCGGAACGGGTACTACAACGTGGCATGGGTGGTTTCTGCCCCTTCGGCTTTGGGGAAATACAGACGTTCTTCATAACCCTGGTCGCGCAGCACCACATGGTCGCGATGAACCGCCAGCAGCACGGTGCCGGGGCGCACTTCGGCGCCCGGCAGGAAGCGCTGCGAGCGCCCGGCCACCGCGATCAGCGCCGCCGAGCGGTCCTCGCGACGCGCCAGGAAGCAGGCCAGCAGGCGTAATTGCAGACGCTCGCCCGCCGTCGCGCCGCGCGGCGACGGAGCGCCACCGAACAAGCCGGCTAACGCCGCGTGCGGGGCCGCTGAAGGGTTGGCTGGCGGCGCCGGGGCCGCTGCGGCGGGCAATTCCGCCAGCTCGCGGCGCAGCGAGCGCGTCTGGCTGGCCAGGCTGGCGCTGAGCAACGCCAGCAGCAGCACGCAAAGCACAGCGGGCGCATGCCCGGCCAGGCTGCGCAGGGAAACGAAAGACGATGGAAGGTGACGCGACATGCAGCAGGCGGATTCCGGCAAACGGGCGCGCTGCATCGACGCGGCTCGCCCAGGGGCGGCGAGCATAAGGGATGGGGCTGCGGCCTACGGCCGCGAAAGGGCAAAACTGTTAAGGCTGCCCGCTTTGATCCTTCGTGGCGGGAACTGGCCCACAAAACGCCAGGCGCGGGAAAGGCCTCAGCGCTTGCCCATCGAACGACGGGTACCGCGCGGCGCCATGCCGGGACGCTGGCCCTTGTCGTGGATCTTCCGCTGCGGATAGAGCTGGGCCTGGTTCTTCTTCGCCAGGGCGGCCTTCAGCAACGCGCTGGCGTCGCTCGGCGCGGCCTGGGCCGGAGCGTCGTCGGAGGAAAGGGCCTGGGGAAGAGCGTCGGGAGCGGAAGCCATGGCGTATCCGGATCGGGGGAAATCGTGGGGACGCGATTATACATGGCTGCCCGGCTGTCCGGCAGCACCTGCCGGCGTATCGCCACCGGTCAACGCAGTTGCCACCAGCCCGGTAGCAACCGGCGCACCCTGGCCTGAGCGAAACGGTCGTCGATCAGGTGCACCACGCCGCGATCGCTGCGGCTGCGGATCACCCTCCCGGCGGCCTGGACCACCTTCTGCAGTCCCGGATACAGGTAGGTGTAGTCGTAGCCGTCACCGAACAGGCGCTGCATGCGCAGGCGGATCTGCTCGTTCACCGGATTCACCTGGGGCAACCCGAGGGTGGCGATGAAGGCGCCGATCAGGCGCTCTCCAGGCAGGTCGATGCCTTCGCCGAAGGCACCGCCGAGCACGGCGAAGCCGATGCCCTCGCCGCCCGCGACGAAGCGTTCGAGGAAGGCCCGGCGCTCCGCCTCGTCCATCCGTCGCGTCTGGCTCCAGCACGGCACCCACGGGTATGCCTGGCGGAAGACGTCCAGCGTCTGCTGCAAGTAATCGAAGCTGCTGAAGAAGGCCAGGTAGTTGCCCGGCCGCTGGCGAAACTGCTCGCCGAGAATCGCCGCGATGGGCGCCAGGGAGGCCTGACGCTGCACATAGCGCGTGGAAACCCGACGCTGTATGTGCACCTCCAGTTGCTCGGCGCTGAATGGCGAGTCCACTTCCAGCCAGGGCGTGCCCGCCGGCAGGCCAAGCAGGTCGGCGTAATAGTCGCGCGGCCCGAGGGTAGCGGAGAACAGCACGGTGGAGCGGCTGGCGGCGAAGCGCTCGGCGAGAAACGCCGCCGGCACCACGTTGCGCAGGCACAGCCGGGCCAGGCTGCGGCCGTTGCGGCCTGGGCGCTTCTCGATGTCGAACAGCGAATGCTCGCCGAACAGCTCGGCGAGACGGCCGAACTGCAGGATCGCGAAGTAGAACTCCTGCAACGCCGGCTCCAGCGCCTGCGGTTGCTCGGCGAGCAGGTCGTTGATCGCCGCCACCGCGTTCTGCAAGGCCAGGAGCAGCTTCTGCGGTGGCTCGTCGTAGGCCTGGTAGTCGTCCGCCTGGGTCTTGCCCAGTTCGTTCCAGGCACGCTGGATGCGCTCCAGCGGTTTCCTCAGGGCCTCCGGGGCGGTCTTGCGCACACCGAGGAAATCGCCCTGGTCGAGTTCGGCGGAATACATCCGCCGGCCGCGCTCCACCAGGTTGTGCGCCTCGTCCACCAGTACCGCCACCCGCCACTGGTTGACCTGGGCCAGGCCATGGAGCATGGCGCCGAGGTCGAAGTAGTAGTTGTAGTCGCCCACCGCCAGGTCGCACCAGCGCGCCAGTTCCTGGCCCAGGTAGTAGGGACAGACCCGGTGCGCCAGCGCCACCTCGCGCAACCGCGCCTGGTCCAGCCAGCGCGCCTCCACGGCGGCGGCGCGGGCCGCCGGCAGGCGTTCGTAGAAGCCCTGGGCCAGGGGACAGGATTCGCCGTGGCAGGCCTTGTCCGGGTGCTCGCAGGCCTTGTCCCGCGCCACCAGTTCCAGCACCCGCACCGGCAGTCCGCCGGTCTCCCCTTCCAGGCTGCGCAGGGCATGCAGCGCGAGGGCCCGGCCCGGGGTCTTGGCGGCCAGGAAGAACAGCCGGTCCAGGCGCTGCCCGGGCATCGCCTTGAGTTGCGGGAACAGCGTGCCGATGGTCTTGCCGATCCCGGTCGGCGCCTGGGCCATCAGGCAACAACCGGCGGAGGCGGCCTTGTACACCGCCTCCGCCAGTTGCCGCTGGCCGTGGCGGAATTCGGCGTGGGGAAAGCGTAACGCGGCCAGTTCGCGGTCGCGCCGCTGGCGGTGCGCCAGTTCCTGCTCGGCCCAGGCGAGAAACGCCTGGCACTGGCTCTCGAAGAACAGCCGCAGCTCGTCGGCCCGCACCCGCTCGACGAAGCGGGTCTCCTTCTCGCTGCCGACCTCCAGGTAGACCAGCGCCAGTTCGACTTCCTCCAGCTTCCGTTCGGCGCAGAGCAGCCAGCCGTAGACCCTGGCCTGGGCCCAGTGCAGGTACCGGTGGTTGGCCGGTTGCAGGGCGAGGTCGCCGCGGTGGGTCTTGATTTCCTCCAGGCAGTTCGCCTGCGGGTCGTAGCCATCCGCCCGGCCGCGCACCTGCAAGTGACGGTAGCGTCCGTCCAGCGCCACCTCGCGCTGGTAGTGAGCGGGGCGCCGGGAGGTCACCAGGGTATGTCCGGCGATGCCTTCCAGGGCGCTGGGCGACGGGGTGAAGCGCAGGTCGAGGTCGCCGCGCTTGGCGCTGAACTCGCAAAGCGCGCGCACCGCCACCTGGTACAGCGCCTCGCCGCCCTGCTCAGTCATCGACATGCCAGCGCACGTAGCAGACCGCCACCGGCATCTCCCGCTCGCGGCAGAATTGCAGCCAGCGCAACTGGTTGTCCTGCAGGCGGTCGCCCGGTCCCTTGACCTCGACCATCCGGTAGCGACGCTGCGCCGGCCAGAACTGGATCAGGTCCGGCAGGCCAGCGCGGTTGCCCGGGATATCCTCCAGCAGGCGTTCGAACCAGGCGCGCAGGTGGGCCGCCGGCAGGCAATCGAGCGCCTGTTCGAGCAGTTCCTCGCCAAGCAGCTCCCAGTAGACGAAGGGCGACTGCAGGCCGAACTTGTCGCGGTAGCGACAGCGGATCGCGTCGCGGTAGCTGCCGTCCTCCAGCCGCCCCAGGCAGGCCTCGAACAGGGCGGCGCGGCGCTGGCGGAAGTCGGCGCTGTGCAGGTCCGCCGGCGCGCTGTGGAAGGGATGGAAGAACGCCCCGGGAATGGCGGCGAAGATCGCCTCCCAGCAGAGCAGCCCGAACAGCGAATTGATCAGGCCGTTCTCGACGTAGTGCACCGCGCAACCGGGCTCTTCCAGGTGCTCGCGGACCGCACCCTCGACGCTACAGGGTTCGCTCGGGAACGCCAGGCACAGGTCCAGGCGTTCGATTTCCGGAGCCGCCGCCCGCGCCTGTCGCGGCAGGCCGAGCTTGCCTTGCAGGCGCGGCAGCAATCGGGCCAGGCCCTGGCGTTCGGCGTCGCTTTCCGGCGCACAGCTGGCCTCCCGCGCCAATGCATGGGCTTCGGCGAAGCGCTCGCCACGTTCCAGGCTGCGAATCGCCCGCAGGCGCGCGCCGGGGTGGCTGGATTGGCGATAGAGCCGCTGGGCCAGGTCGAAATCCCGCTGCTTTTCGCAGTACTGGGCGAACTGGAACAGCAGCTTGACCCGCCGCCCTTCCAGCCAGGGATTGGCGTAGGGTTCGCCCGGCAGGCCGGCGAGCAGTTCCTCCAGCGGCTCGCCGAGGTCGAAGCGCTGGCGGCAGTCGAACAGGTGGAGATAGGCGTCGACGTCGGCACGCAGGCGAAAGCCGCGGGAATCGGCGGAAAACTCGACGCTTTCGTAACGATAGATACCCAGGTCGGCAAGGACGAACTCCGACCAGTCCTGCCACAGGTTGCCGAAATACATCAACCGCAAGCGGTCGCAGAGCGCCATGCAGCGCAACTCGTAGACCGGTTCGGCGAAGTCGGCCTGCCACTCGGCGAGCCGCCGCGCCTCGGGGAACAACGGCTGGAGCCGTTCCAGCAGCGCATCCTTGCGCAGGTTCGCGCGCCCGAGATGGTCCCTGAACAGCTGCGACAACTCATCCTTCTTCAGCAAGCCGAACAGTTGCGCCAGTTCCAGGGCCGGCTGCGCGTCCACCCAGCCCAGTGCCAACAGCGGTTGCACGGCGGCGCGTGTGTCGCCGATCTCGGCATAGGCCAGCTTGCCTTCGCGGAACAGCGTGCCCTTGCGCATCACCATGCGCACCAGCAGGGCCTGGCTGGCCTCGGGCAATTCGGCGAACGCGGCGATGAAGGCACGTTCCTGATCGTCGAGCAGATCGGCATAGCGTTCGCCGATCCAGGCGAGTACCGCGCGGAAGTTGTGCAGGTAGTAGAAGGGTTCGGGAAGCGCTGGGGAATTCACGGGAAGCGGAGCCTGGTACTGTTCATGCATACAGATACCAGCGCCCCCACGGCTTGGCAATGCGCATCCGATCAAGCGTCGCCGGCCTGGCGACGACTATCCAGGCACAAGGCATTCGTTATATAAAAATATTAACAACGAAACCTGCCCCGTATCGGTCCCGATGAAGAAGATCCGCCAACGCAACCTGCAACTGATCCTCGACGCCGCCTGCGAAGTCTTCGCCGACTGCGGCTTCAGCGCCGCCCGGCTCAGCGACGTCGCCGAGCGCGCCGGCGTGGCGAAGGCCAACGTGCTCTATTACTACCGCTCCAAGGCGCAACTCTACGAGGCGGTGCTGGACAGCATCGTCGAGCCTCTGCTGGAAGCCTCCCGGCCATTCGCCGGTGACCAGCCGCCCGCCGAGGCGCTACGCGCCTACGTCGACAACAAGATGCGCATCGGCGCCGAGCGGCCGCACGCGGCCAGGGTCTTCTCCTGCGAGATCATGCGCGGCGCGCCGCGCATGCCGGCGGCGCTGCTGGAACGCCTCGACGCCCAGGCGGAACGCAACGCCGAGCGCATCCGCCAGTGGATCGACGAAGGCCTGCTGGCGCCGCTGGATCCGTACCACCTGCTGCTCAACCTGTGGGCGATGACCGAGTCCTATGCCCTTGGCGGCTGGCAACTGGCGCGCCTCACCGGCCAGGCCGGGCTGGACGCGAGCGACTACCGGCAGGCGGCGGAAAACATCGTCCGCCTGGTCTGCGCCGGCTGCCTGGCACTCCCCGGCGAGGCCGCGCAGCGTCGGCGTTTCCGCGCGCTGGCCGGCTGAGCGACTTGCGCCAGATCAATTTCCGCGTAGCGCTATATTCCAAAAGCCATAGCGAACCCCTAAGCTTGCGCCAGCCCCGTCCGCCAACTTCGTTCGCCCCCCACAGGAGCACTCCATGAC
>NZ_SCND01000138.1:0-14112 GCF_005503585.1 Pseudomonas sp. 2VD | reverse complement strand
CTGCCAGGGCCAGCAGCCCTGGCAGTTCCAGCGCCTGGCCGCGCACCTGGCGCTGACCGAACAGGCGCTGCGCGCGAGTATCGTGGCGCCGCTGAAACGCGGCGGGGTGTATCCGGAAAGCTACCAGTTCGCCTATCGCCAGTGGCAGGAACGGCAGGCCGCGGGCCAGGCGCCGGTGTGCCGGCGCACGGTCGACGAGTGCCTGCGGGCGCCGGACTGAGCCCGACTACCTGGGCCGGATCATGCTGAACGTGTCGCGGGTATAGCTGTAGTGGCTGCCGCCCAGGCGACCGACCAGGTCGAGCCTGTCGCTATCCACATGGCGCTCGTCGGCCAGCACGGCATCGTCGACATGGGCCAGCAGCACGCGGGCGAAGATCAGGTGGCAATTGGGGTTCTCCGCCGGATACGGCTTGATCTCCGCCACCTCGCACTCGAAGGCCACCGCCGCCGCGGCGATCCGCGGCGGCGCCACGCGTACGCTGGACACGGTAGGGATGCCGACCGTCTCGATCTCGCTCACGCCATGGGGCAGCCAGGCGGAGGTGGCGTTCATGGTTTCGGCCTGGGCGGCGCCGACCAGGTGGATCACCAACTGCCCGGTGGCCTGGACGTTGCGCAGGGTGTCCTTGAGGCTGCCGTCGTCGCGCAGGCTGACGTTGACCATCAGGGTCGGCGGCTCGTCGCTGATCACCTGGAAGAAGCTGAACGGGGCCAGGTTGCTGGCGCCCTCGGCGGACAGGGTCGAGACCCAGGCAATCGGTCGCGGGGTGACGGTGGAAGCCAACCAGCGATAGGCCTCGGCGGGAGCGATGGTGGTGAAGTCCAGTTGCATGGCGGTCTCGCGGAAATCGACGGAGGGGACGCCGATTATGCCGCAGCCCCGCAGCTCTCGCGACCGTCTGCGCCGCGGCCCTGCACCACCTGGAGGCAGCGGCTAGACTTGCCCTACCCTCACCCAGGAGCCCTGCCATGAACTATCGAGGAAGCTGCCACTGCGGAACCATCGCCTACGAAGTCGAAGGCGACCTCGACCAGGTGATCCAGTGCAACTGTTCACTGTGCAGCCGGCGCGGCTGGCTGCTGTGGTTCGTCCCGCGCGACCGTCTGGCGCTGAAGACGCCGGCCAGCGCGATGCACACCTACACCTTCAACACCCATCGCCTGCAGCATCACTTCTGCCCCACCTGCGGCTGCGCGCCGTTCAGCGAAGGCATAGGCCCGGACGGCCAGGCGATGGCCGCGGTCAACGCGCGCTGCCTGGAGGACATCGACGCCAACGCGCTCCCGGTACAGCACTACGATGGCCGCAACGCCTGACGCTGGCGCAGGTAGCCGATCACCTCGGCCTGGTTGCCGCGGAACTCGACGCGGTCTTCCTTGCTCTGCCGCTGGAAGGCGTACATCGGGTCGTAGTACTCCTTGAGCAGCCCCTCGATCCAGCCGCGATGGGTATCCACCGAGCCGTCGCGGCCCTGCTCTTCCAGCGCCTGCACAAGGATCGCCGCCAGCCGCTGGTAGCGCTCGCCGCCGAGGCGCTTGACGATGCCGGCGAGGCTCTTCTGCAGGTAGGCGGAGAAGGCGGCGAAGCCCTCCTCCACGCCCACCACACGCTCGAACTCGCTGCGCAGGTCGATCACGTAGTCCCTGAGGATACGCTCGACACGCTGCTCGAAGGCATCCTCCAGCCAGACCAGCGGGTAGCCCTGCATGCCCTGGTACAGCTCCAGCGGCAAGGAGCAGCTACCGACGATCCGCCCCTCATCCTCGAGGACGAACTGGCCGACGCCGCGATGACGCTTCTTCAGGATGTCGATGGCCAGGCGGTTCTCGAAGTCGATCTGCGCCGGCTGCGGCGTGGCTCGCCGGCCAAAGCTGGAGCCGCGGTGGTTGGCGTGGCCTTCGAGATCGAGGCTGTTGTCCAGCGCCGCGATCACCTCGGTCTTGCCGCAACCGGTGAGGCCGCCGACCAGCACGAAATCGCACTCGTCGACCGCCGCGCGGGTGGTTTCGAAAAGGAAGTTGCGCAACGCCTTGTAGCCGCCGATCACCCGTGGGTAGTCGATGCCGGCGTCCTGCTTCAGCCACTGCTGGACGATCTGCGAGCGCAGGCCGCCGCGGAAGCAATACAGGTAGCCGTTCGGGTTGGCTTCGGCGAAGGCTTTCCAGGCCGCCAGCCGTTCGGCCTTGAGCGCCCCGCAGACCAGTTCGTGGCCAAGGGCGATGGCGGCCTGCTGGCCGTGCTGCTTGTAGCTGGTGCCGACCTTCTGCCGCTCGATGTCGTTCATCAGCGGCCGGTTGACCGTGTTGGGAAAGGCGCCCTTGAGGTACTCCACCGGGGCGCGCACATCCATCAGGGGGATATCGTCGAGAAACAGTTCGCGGTAGTGCTGGGTGTTGTCGCGCATTACAGCACCTGTACCGCGAGACTCTGTCGCTCGACCAGCTCGCCGATCGGCGCCAGTTGCAGGCCGAGTTCCGCCGCCACGGCGAGGAACTCCGCCTCGCCTTCCGGAGCCACCGCCACCAGCAGGCCGCCGCTGGTCTGCGGATCGCAAAGCAACAGCTTCTGCACCTCCGGCAGTGGCGCGATGCGCTCGCCATAGCTGTCGAAGTTGCGCAGGGTGCCGCCGGGCACGCAGCCCTGCTCCAGGTAATATTCGGCACTGGCCAGGCGCGGCACCGCGGCGTACTCAACGCGCGCGGTGAGCTTGCTGCCGTCGGCCATTTCCACCAGGTGGCCGAGCAGGCCGAAACCGGTGACGTCGGTCATCGCCTTGACCCCGGCCAACCGACCGAAGCGTGCGCCGGGCCTGTTCAGGGTGCACATCCAGTCGCGCGCCACGCCGACGTCCTCGGCGCGCAGCCTGGCCTTCTTCTCGGCAGTGGTGAGGATGCCGATGCCCAGCGGCTTGGTCAGGTACAGCCTGCAGCCGGCCTCGGCGGTGTCGTTGCGTTTCATGAAACGCTTCTCCACCACGCCGGTCACGGCCAGGCCGAAGATCGGCTCGGGGGCGTCGATGGAGTGTCCGCCGGCCAGCGGGATGCCGGCTTCCTCGCAGACCTTGCGGCCGCCGGCGATCACCTCGCGGGCGACTTCCGCGGCCAGCACGTTGACCGGCCAGCCGAGGATGGCGATGGCCATCAGCGGGTCGCCACCCATGGCGTAGATGTCGCTGATGGCGTTGGTCGCGGCGATACGGCCGAAATCGAAGGGGTCGTCGACGATCGGCATGAAGAAATCGGTGGTGGAGACCACCCCGCGCTCCTCGTCGAGGGCGTAGACAGCCGCGTCGTCGCGCGAGGCGTTGCCGACCCAGAGCTTCGGATCGAGGTTCTGCGCGCCGCTGCCGGCGAGGATCACCTCCAGTACCTTGGGCGAAATCTTGCAGCCGCAGCCGGCGCCGTGGCTGTACTGGGTCAGGCGGATCGCCTCGCTCATCGGTGTACTCCCGTGGATGTCGGAAAAGTGCCCATTCTAGCAAAGCCGGCGCCGCCGCCAGAGGGCCGATCGCCGCGCCCGGCTCAGCGTCCGGCGCGCGACTCGCGGATATAGAAGCGCGCCTTCTCGGCCTTGCTGGTGCAGCCCTCGTAGGCTTCGAACTGCTGCTGGGTCTTGGCCCCGGTGAGCAGGGTCAGGGCCTTCGAGTAGCTGACGGTGCCTGCGAAGCCTTCGGCCTTGGCCAGGTCGAGTTCCTTCCAGGCCGCGTCCAGCTGGTCGGCGCAGTTCTCCCGGTAGGCGGTCTTGCCGGCGCAGCCGGCCAGGGTCAGGGCAAGGACGGGCAGAACGATCCAGGTTTTCATCGAACGATCTCCGGACAGGGAAAGGGCCGCGCATCGCCGCGACGCACTTGGCGGCGGCCGGGCGACACGCGTATCGTTTTCGCTTCGTCACGCAGTATTGGCAAGGGGTTGCAGATGAGCAAACAGGTCGCCCTGGTATTGGGCTCCGGCGGTGCGCGCGGCTACGCGCACATCGGCGTGATCGAGGAACTCGAGGCGCGCGGCTATGAGATCACCTGCATCGCCGGTTGTTCCATGGGCTCGGTGATCGGCGGCATCTACGCCGCCGGCAAGCTGCGCGAGTACCGCGAGTGGGTGGAAAGCCTGGATTACCTCGACGTGCTGCGCCTGCTCGACGTCAGCTTCCGCCTCGGCGCGATCCGCGGCGAGCGGGTGTTCGGCAAGATCCACGAGATCCTCGGCGAGGTGAACATCGAGGACCTGTCGATTCCCTACACGGCGGTTGCCACCGACCTCACCAACCAGCAGGAAATCTGGTTCCAGGAAGGCTGCCTGCACCAGGCCATGCGCGCCTCGGCGGCGATCCCCAGCCTGTTCACCCCGGTCATGCAGGGCAGCCGCATGCTGGTCGACGGCGGCCTGCTCAACCCGTTGCCGATCGTGCCGGTGGTGTCGGCCCACAGCGACCTGATCATCGCGGTCAACCTCAACGCCACCAACCAGAAGCAGTACCACCTGCCGGTGATCGAGCGTCCGGCAGCGCTCAAGGGGCGCTTCGACAGCATGATCGAGAGCCTCGGCCACAAACTCTCGTTCTTCCGCCGCCACGGCGACGACAATACCCCGCCAGAGCTGAGCGCCGACGCCCTGCTCCATCCGGTTCCGGCGGAATCCGAGGAGCCCGCCGAGCCGCAACTGCAACAGCCGGCCGCGGCGCCGCAAGGCAAGGACTCGCCGAAGTCGGCCAGCGGCACCACGGTGGTGGAAAGCAGCGGTCCGGCATCACTGCTGGAACTGGTCAACCAGAGCTTCGAGGTGATGCAGACCTCGCTGGCGCAGTACAAGATCGCCGGCTACCCGCCGGACATCCTGATCAACGTGCCAAAGCGGGTCTGCCGCTTCTTCGAGTTCTACAAGGCGCCGGAGCTGATCGCCCTCGGCCGGCAGATCGCCAGCGACACCCTGGACCGCTACGAGGAAGACAACGCCTGAGCCTCAGCGGCTGAACTCGAGGACCTCGTAGCCGCCGTGCCGTTCCGGGAACAGCAGGAGGAAGCCGCCGGCGTGCGGGCGCAGCAGCGCGACCACGTCGGACTCAGCCGGCGCGCCGTGGGCCAGGCCACTGAAGGTCACCTGGGGCTCGTCGTTGACCGTGGCGCCGCCGAGGAACACGTAGCGCTGCGTGCCTTCGCGGAACAGGTAGCCGCTGACCCGCTGCGAACCGCTGGTCTTCTCCAGGAACAGGCCGCGGTCGGTACGCCGGATGCGGCACTGGAAGTTCGGATAGCGATAGATGCCGTACTGGTCGGCCTGGGTCGAGCGGCACTTCCAGTCGCCCAGCAGGCCTTTCTCGTCGACGGCGACGACGGGCTGCGCCAGGCTGAGTTCCAGTTGCTCCAGTTCCGGCAGGAATTCCTCGAAGGCACTGTCGTAGTAGCGCTTGTTGATGGCCTCGGCGTCCTGCTCGACGGCCAGCACGCTGCGCTGCTGCTGGTCGCTGGTATAGCCACGCCAGTCCGGCTCGGCGGCGCCGGCGTGCGCGCAGGCGGCGAGAACGGTGAGGCAGGCGAAGACACGGGAAACGGGAATCGGGCGGGACATGGCGACCATCCTGGCGAGTGGACCGGCGCATCCGGCGCCGGCAAGCGGTAGCCGCAGAACATAGCGCAGCGGCGCCGGGAATTCGAGCGCCACCACGACGGGCGGCGGTTTCAGAAGATCGACCAGCCGATCCGCTCGCTGAGTTTCTCCAGCGCGGCGATACCCGCCAGCGAATTGCCCGCGGCGTTCAGCTCCGGCGACCAGACGCAGACCGTGAAGCGCCCCGGCACCACCGCGATGATGCCGCCGCCGACGCCGCTCTTGCCCGGCAGGCCGACCCGGTAGGCAAAGTTGCCGGCCTCGTCGTAGAGCCCGCTGGTGGCCATGATCGCGTTGACCTGCTTGGTCTGCCGCTCGTTGAGCACCTGCTCGCCGCTGTGCTTGCAGAAGCCCTTGTCGGCGAGGAAGCAGAACGCCCGCGCCAGGTCGACGCAGCTCATGCGCAACGCGCAATGATGGAAATAGCTGAGCAGCACCGCCTCGACGTCGTTGTGGAAGTTGCCGAACGATTTCATCAGGTAGGCCGCCGCCGCGTTGCGCGAGCGGTGCTGGTACTCCGAGCGCGCCACCACCGAGTCCGACACCACTTCCGGGTTGCCGCACAGGCGCCGGACGAAATCGCGCATCGATTGCGCCGGCGCGGCGAAACGCGACTGGTTGATGTCGCAGATCACCAGGGCGCCGGCATTGATGAACGGATTGCGCGGCTTGCCGCGCTCGAACTCCAGCTGAACCAGGGAGTTGAAAGGCTGGCCGGAGGGCTCGTGGCCGAGGCGTTGCCAGATGTCCTCGCCGGAATGCTGGATCGCCTGGACCAGGCTGAACACCTTGGAAATGCTCTGGATGGAAAACGGCCGCAGGGCGTCGCCGGCATGGAACAGCTCGCCGTCGCGGCTGTACACGGCGATCCCCAGTTGGTTCGGCTCGACGCCGGCGAGCGCGGGAATGTAGTCGGCGACCTTGCCGCGCCCGATCAGCGGGCGGACTTCATCGAGAATCTCGTTCAACAGTTGCTGCATGATGACCTTCGTCGTGACACCGGGGCGCCGACCCGGCGCATCCGGGCCAGCGCGAATGCGCGGCATCATAGGCGATGAACGCGCGGGAGGCATGCCCCTCGCGCAGAATTGCGCTGCGCGTCAGCTGTCGCGCAGGCGATAGCCGACGCCCGCCTCGGTCACCAGGAAGCGCGGGCTGGCCGGATCGTCGCCGAGTTTCTGCCGCAGGTGGCCGACCACGACCCGCAGGTAATGGGTGTCTTCGACGTGGGTCGGGCCCCAGATATCCTTGAGCAGTTGCTGCTGGGTCACTACCCGTCCGAGATGGCGTGCCAGCGCGGCGAGCACCGCGTACTCCTTACGCGTCAGCGCCACTTCCGCACCCTCCAGGGTGACCCGGCGATAGGCGAAGTCCACCTGCAACGGGCCGACCGCCACCGCCGCCTCCGGGCTTTCGCCCTGCGCCGCCTGGCGCAGCAGGACGCGCACGCGGGCGAGGAACTCCTGGATGCCGAACGGCTTGGTCACGTAGTCGTTGGCGCCACCGTCCAGGGCCAGCACCTTCTCGCCCTCGCTGGCGCGCACCGACAGCACCAGCACCGGCACCTGCGACCATTCGCGCAGGTCGCGGAGGATGTCCTGGCCGTCGCGGTCCGGCAGGCCGAGGTCGAGCACCACCAGGTCCGGCCGGTTCAGCGCGGCCTGGGCCAGCCCCTCTTCGCCGGTGCCGGCCTCGAGTACCCGGTAGCCCTGGGCATTGAGGCTGATACGGAGGAACTTGCGGATCTGCGGTTCGTCGTCGATCAGCAGGATGCTGTTCTGCAATTGGGTCATGGCACTCGGCACGGCAGGTGAACACGGCGACGAGCCAGCGGCGGCGTCGCGGAAACGGCAGGAATAGCGCGAGCGCGGGCGCCAGGCAAGTGCGCCGGGCTCATTCGTCGCCCTCCAGTTGCCCGAGGTCCGGCTGCGGATGCAGCGGCAGGTGCAGGACCAGCGTGGTGCCGCGACCGTCGAGGCCTTCGCCGACGCTGATGCGCCCGCCGTGGGCGCCGATCATGCCCTGGCAGATCGCCAGGCCCAGGCCGGTGCCCTGGCCACCGCGGTCGCCACGGGCAGCGGTGTAGAACATGTCGAAGATCTTCTCCCGCTCGGCCTCGGGAATCCCCGGCCCCTCGTCGCTCACCGCGAAACGCAGCTCGGCGGCATCCTGGCTGACCTCGATGCGCAACCGGCCGTGGCTCGGCGAGAAGCGCGCGGCATTTTCCAGCACGTTGATCAGCGCCTGTTCGATCAGCGCCGCATGCACGTAGAGCAACGGCAGGTCGTTGGCCACGATCGCCTGCACCCGGTACGGCGCCAGCACCGCACGCAGGCGGTTCAGCGCGCTGCCGACGATGTCGCCCGGCGCCACCCAGTCGCGCGCCAGCTTCAGGCCACCGTGGCCGAGACGGGTCATGTCGAGCAGGTTCTGGATATAGCGGTCCAGTCGCTCGGCCTCGTCGCGGGTGCTTTCCAGCAGTTCGCGACGATCCGCCGGCGGGATCGCCTCGCCCAGCGCCAGCAGGCTGTCGATGGAACCGCGCATGGCCGTCAGCGGCGTGCGCAGGTCGTGGGACACCGAGGCGAGCAAGGCGCTGCGCAGTTGCTCGGTTTCGCCGTGCAGGCGCGCGGCCTCCAGGTCCTCGGCCAGGCGAGCCCGCGCCAGGGCCTGGGCCAGGGGCTGGCCGAGGGCGGCGAGCAGGCGCCGGCGCTGCGGGCTCAGCGGCTGGCCGTCCAGCGGCGCGACGCCGAGCAGTGCCAGCGGCCCCTCTTCCGCCGACAGCGGCCACCACCACCAGCGTCCTCCGGGCAGCGTGCCAGTACCGAGGCCGGCCGGCTGGTCGTGGGCCCAGGCCCAGTCGGCGGCGACCCGTTCCTGGTCGGCGAGTTGCCGCTGCACGCCGGCCTCGGTCTTCCACTCGCCATTGACCTGACCGAGCAGGCAGACCTCGACGTCCTTCCAGTCGTCGAACTGCTGGGCGGCGGCGGCCAGCACCGCCTGGCGGTCGGTGGCGGCGGTGAGCTTGCGCGACAGCTCCAGCAGCAGGCTGGTTTCCTCCTGGGTATCACGCAGCGCCTCCAGCTGGCGCCGCTGGCGTGCCGCCAGGTTGCCGGTGAGGCCGGCCATGAACAGGAAGAACGCCAGGCTCAGCAGGTCTTCATGGCGATGGATGGCGAAGGAAAAATGCGGTGGGATGAACAGGAAGTCATAGGCCAGGAACGACGCCACCGCGCACAGCAGTGCCGGCATCAGGCTGCTGCGCACTGCCACCAGCAGCACCGCCATCAGGAACACCAGGGAGATGTTCGGCAGTTCCAGCAGGTGCGCCACGACCCAGGCCAGGCCGCTGGCCAGGGCGGTCGCCAGCAGCGCCAGCAGATAGTCGTTCCACACCACCGGATAGCGTGGCCGCGGTTCCGCCGGGCGCAGGTCGGCCTCGCTGTCCAGGGCACTGATCTCCAGGCCCTGGCCGTTGCGCAGCAGGCGCCCGGCGAGACCACCGCCGAAGGCCCGGCGGTACCAGCGGCGCCGCGACTGGCCAACCAGGACCAGGCTGGCGCGGCGCTCGCGGGCATGTTGCAGGAGGGTCCGCGCCACCTCGCCGGCGCGCAGCACGACGATCTCGCCGCCGAGCCGCTCGGCCAGTTGCTGCGCACCCTGCAGGCGCATCCGCGCCTGCTCGCCGCGCAAGCCGCCGGTATCGACGTGTACCACGCTCCAGGGCAGGTGCCGACGTTCGGCGACCCGGCAGGCGTGGCGCACCAGGCGTTCGGCCTGTTCGTCACCGTCGATGCCCACCAGCAGCCGCCCGCGCAACGCCGGCGCCTCCTCGCCGCGCTGGCGGTAGCGGTGGTTGAGGTCGGCGTCGACCCGCGCGGCGGCGGTCTGCATCGCCAGTTCACGCAGCGCGGTGAGGTTGGTCTGCGAGAAGAACGCATCGATCGCCGCCCGCGCCTGTTCCGGCACGTAGACCTTGCCCTCGCGCAGGCGCTCCAGCAGCTCGCGCGGCGGCAGGTCGATGAGGACGATCTCGTAGGCCTCCTGCAACACCCAGTCCGGCACCGTCTCGCGGACCTGCACGCCGGTGATATCGCGGACCTGGTCGTTGAGGCTCTCCAGGTGCTGGACGTTGACCGTTGTGTAGACGTCGATTCCCGCCGCCAGCAACTCCTGGATGTCCTGCCAGCGCTTGGCGTGGCGGCTGCCGGGAACGTTGCTGTGGGCCAGTTCGTCGACCAGGGCCAGCGCCGGCGGGTCGGCGAGGAGACCGTCGAGGTCCATTTCCTGCAGTTTCATCCCTCGATACTCGAGGCTGCGCAGCGGCTGCTGCGGCACGCCTGCGAGGAGGGACTCGGTTTCCGCCCGCGAGTGGGTCTCGACCACCCCGGCGCGCAGTTTCACGCCCTGGCGCAACTGGGCCTGGGCGGCCTGCAGCATGGCGAAGGTCTTGCCCACCCCCGGCGCCGCGCCGAGAAAGACTTTCAGGCGGCCGCGCCCGTCAGCGGGCAGGTCGGCCAGCAGCGCGTCGGCGCGTGCGGTGTCGGTCATGGATCGGTCGTACTCCGTTGCTCTGCGCCGCGCGGGGCGGACGATCGCCGGCGATCATCCGCCGATGCGGCGATATTGCAAGCCCTTGCGTGGGTCTCTGGGGAAACCTAGCGCTTCAACCCCGTCAGCGCCATGTTCAGCGCCAGCACGTTGACCACCGCCGGCCCCACCAGCGGCCGCTCGGTGTGGCTTTCCACCAGGTCTTCCACCATCCGCAGCGGCAGCCCGCGCGCCGTGGCCACCCGCAGCGCCTGGTAACGCGCGGCCTGCGGCGGCAGCTGCGGATCGAGTCCGCTACCGGAGGTAGTCACCAGCGCCAGCGGCACCGGCCCCTGGTCGGCGATACGCTCCTGCGCGGCGTCCCTGGCGATGCGCTCGGCCAGTGCCGGGTTGCTCGGCGCCAGGTTGCTCGCGGCACTGGAAACGGTGGCGTAGTCGCCCGCCGAAGGCCGCGAATGGAACCACTCCTCGCCGTCGAACTTCTGCGCGATCAGCCGCGAGCCGAGCACCTTGCCCTCGGCGTCGCGCAGCAGGCTGCCATTGGCCTGCTCGGGGAACGCCAGTTGGGCGATACCGGTGACCAGCAGCGGATAGGCCACGCCGGTGACCAGGCTCAGCACCAGCAGTGACGCCAGTGCCGGACGGAGTTGCTTGAACATGTGCAGATCCTCTCTTCAGTCCCAGGCCCTCGCCCGACGGCGAGGGCCGTTGTTCATGCCAGGCCGACGGCGGTCAGCAGCAGGTCGATCGCCTTGATCCCGAGGAACGGCGCCACCAGGCCGCCGACGCCATAGATCAGCAGGTTGCGCTGCAGCAGTTGCGAAGCGTCCGCCGCCTGCACCCGCACGCCGCGCAAGGCCAGTGGGATCAACGCGACGATGATCAGCGCGTTGAACACGATGGCCGACAGGATCGCGCTCTGCGGGCTTTGCAGGCGCATCACGTTGAGCACGTCGAGCTGCGGGTAGATGCCGACGAACAGCGCCGGCAGGATGGCGAAGTACTTGGCCACGTCGTTGGCGATGGAGAAGGTGGTCAGCGCGCCGCGGGTGACCAGCAACTCCTTGCCCACCTGGACCACGTCGAGCAGCTTGGTCGGGTCGCTGTCCAGGTCGACCAGGTTGGCCGCCTCGCGGGCGGCCTGGGTGCCGTCGTTCATGGCCATGCCGACGTCGGCCTGGGCCAGCGCCGGGGCGTCGTTGGCACCGTCGCCGCACATCGCCACCAGGCGACCTTCGCCCTGCTCCTGGCGAATCCGCGCCAGTTTCTTCTCCGGGGTAGCCTCGGCGATCACGTCGTCGACCCCAGCCTCGGCGGCGATGGCAGCGGCGGTCAGCGGGTTGTCGCCGGTCACCATCACGGTGCGGATGCCCAGCCGGCGCAGTTCGGCGAAGCGCTCGCGAATGCCCGGCTTGACCACGTCCTTCAGGTGAATGGCGCCGAGCAGCCGGCCGTTGGCTACCACCAGCAGCGGGGTGCCGCCGCTCTGGGCGATCTTGTCCACCTCCCGCGAAAGCACCTCGGGCATCTTCTCCCGCGGCAGGTCGATGAAGCGCAGCGCCGCATCCACCGCCCCCTTGCGGTACACCTGGCCGTTCCAGTCGACCCCGGACAAGCGGGTTTCCGCGCTGAAGGCGATCGGCGTCAGCTCCTCGCGGCGCGGCTCTTCGATCGGATGCAGGATGCGCAGGTATTCGACGATCGACTTGCCTTCCGGCGTGTCGTCGGCCAGCGAGGCCAGCAACGCGCCCTCGGCCAGTTCCTTGCCGCTCACCCCCGGCGCGGCGTACAGCGCGCTGCAGCGGCGGTTGCCGAAGGTGATGGTGCCGGTCTTGTCGAGCAGCAGCACGTGGACGTCGCCGGCCGCCTCCACCGCGCGACCGGACTTGGCGATCACGTTCAGGCGCACCAGGCGGTCCATGCCGGCGATGCCGATGGCCGAGAGCAGGCCGCCGATGGTGGTCGGGATCAGCGTCACCAGCAGCGCCACCAGGAACACCAGCGGCAGGTTGCCGCCGGCGAACAGGGCGAACGGCTTGAGGGTCACCACCACCAGCAGGAAGATCAGGGTCAGGCCGATCAGCAGGATGTCCAGCGCTACTTCGTTGGGGGTCTTCTGCCGCTTGGCGCCTTCCACCAGGGCGATCATCCGGTCCAGGGTCGACTCGCCCGGGTTGGCGCCGATCCGCACCAGCAGCCAGTCGGACACCACCTGGGTGTTGCCGGTCACCGCCGAGCGGTCGCCGCCGGACTCGCGGATCACCGGCGCCGATTCACCGGTGATGGCGGCCTCGTTGACCGCCGCCACGCCTTCGATGACTTCGCCGTCGCCGGGAATCATCTCGCCGGCCTGGACCCGTACCACGTCGCCCTTGCGCAGGCTGCTGGCAGCGACGCTCTCGAAACTGCCGTCGGCGCGCCGCTTATTGGCGGAGAGGCCCTGGCTGCCGGCCTTGAGACTGTCCGCGCGGGCCTTGCCACGCCCCTCGGCGAGCGCTTCGGCGAAATTCGCGAAGAGCACGGTGAACCACAGCCAGAGGGCGATCTGCAGCGCCACCGAGGTCGGCACCGCCTGGTCGGGGACGAAGCACAGCAAGGTGGTGAGCACGGCGGTCAGTTCGACCACCAGCATCACCGGCGAGCGCAGCAACTGGCGCGGGTCGAGCTTGACGAAGGCTTGCAGCAGCGCCGGCCGCCACAAGGCGGCGAGGCTGGTGGACGCGTTGTTGCGACGTTCGAGCGATTTGTGCAAGGCGTTCTTGGACGCCTGGGTCTGAGCGTTCATGTGCGATTCCTTCAGAAGCCGAGGCTCAGTTGTTCAGCGATCGGGCCGAGGGCCAGGGTCGGCAGGAAGGTCAGGCCGCCGACCAGCAGGATGGTCACGGTGAGCAGGCTGACGAACAGCGGACCATGGGTCGGAAAACTGTTCGGCCCCACCGGGCTGGCCTTCTTCGCCGCCAGGCTGCCAGCGATGGCGAGGATCGGCAGGATGTAGCCGAAGCGGCCGATGAGCATGGCCAGGCCGATCATCAGGTTGTGGAACGGCGTATTGGCACCGAAACCGGCAAACGCCGAGCCGTTGTTGGCGCTCCCCGAGGTGTAGGCGTAGAGCAGTTGGCTGAAACCGTGCGGGCCGGGGTTGGTCACCGCCGAGGCCGGTCCCGGCAGGCTGGCGGCGATGGCGCCGAGCACCAGCACGCCGACAGGCATCACCAGCAGGGTGAAGACCAGCAGGCGGACCTCCTTCGCCTCGAGCTTCTTGCCCAGGTACTCCGGCGTCCGCCCGACCATCAGGCCGGCGAGGAACACCGCGATCAGGACGAACAGCAGCATGCCGTAGAGGCCGGCGCCGACGCCGCCGAAGATCACCTCGCCGAGCATCATGTTCAGCAGCGGCAGCATGCCGCCCAGGGGGCTCAGGCTGTCGTGCATGGCGTTCACCGAGCCGTTCGAGGCGGCGGTGGTGGTGATCGCCCAGAGCATGCTGGCGGCGGTGCCGAAGCGACTCTCCTTGCCCTCCATCGGCGCGCCCTGCTCGACCGGCAACTGCGCCAGCGCCGGGTTCGGCTGGTATTCGGCCCACAGCGACAGGCCCAGGCCGAGGCAGAACAGCAGCAGCATGCAGCCGAGGATCGCGCGGCTCTGGCGCAGGTCCTTCACGTAATGGCCGAAGGTGAATACCAGCGCCGCCGGGATCAGGATGATCGAGGCCACTTCGAACAGGTTGCTCCAGGCGCTCGGGTTCTCGAACGGATGAGTCGAGTTGACGCCGAAGAAGCCGCCGCCGTTGGTGCCCAGCTGCTTGATGGCGATCTGGCTGGCCGCCGGGCCGAGCGGGATGGTCTGCTCGGCGCCTTGCAAGGTGGTGGCATGGACGTAGTCGAAGAAGGTCTGCGGCACGCCCTGCCAGACCAGCAGCAACGCCAGCAGCAGGCACAGCGGCAGCAGCACGTAGAG
>NZ_SCND01000137.1:0-14189 GCF_005503585.1 Pseudomonas sp. 2VD | reverse complement strand
ATCAACATGCCCGTTCCTCCGGAAGGTTGTCGTGATAAAGGGTGTCGGCCAGGTGGCGCAGCTCGGCGCGCGCCAACTTGCCGTTGTCGTTGCGCGGCAAGGCCGGCAGCACATGCAATTGGCTAGGCAGCATGTGCGAGGGAATCTGTTCGGCGAGATGCTGGTCGATACGCTGCGCCAGCAGGATCTGGTTGTCGTCCAGCGGAGTGGCCAGGGTGACGAACAGGGTCGGACGCAAGCCGTCGTGCAGCCGGCAGGTAGGAACCAGAACCGCCTCGCTCACTTCCGGCAGATGACGGCAGATCGCCTGCTCGACCTGGGTCGGCACCACCCAGCGGCCATTCACCTTGAACAGATCGTCTTCCCGCCCACAGTGGCGGTAGGCACCCGACTCGTCGCGCTCGAACAGGTCGCCGGTGCGATACCAGCCACCTGCGAAGCGCGCCTGCTGCTCTTCGCTGGCCCGCCAGTAACCCGGACTCAGCCCAGGGCCACGCACCAACAGCACGCCTTGCTGGCCCGCTTCCTCGATAGTGTGTCCTTCGCGGTCCACCAGCCGGCACTCATAGCCAGGCAACGGCAGCCCGGTGCTGTCGGCACGCGCCTGCCCCGGGCGGTTGGCGAGGAACACATGGCCGACCTCGGTAGCCCCGATGCCGTCGCAGATCTCCAGCCCGTGCGCGGCCCAGAATTCGAACTCGCCGCGCGGCAGCGGCGAGCCGGCGGAAAACGCCAGGCGCACGCTGCTCAACAGCTCCCTGGCCTGCGCACGCAGCGAGGCATAGATGGCCGGCACCCCAAACAGGACCCGGGGGCGGAAGGCGACCAGGTTCTCCAGGACCCGCTCCGGGCTCGGCCAGGTATCGTCGAGCAGCGCCGAGGCTCCGCTGAACCAGGGAAAGAACAGGCTGTTGCCCATGCCATAGCCGAAGAACATCTTGGGAATCGAATACAGCCGGTCTCCCGCCTGCAATGCCAGCAACTCCGTAGCGAACGCCCGGCAGAAACCGAGCGTGTTGCGCAGGCTGTGCATCACCCCCTTGGGCGCCCCGGTGGAACCCGAGGTGTATTGCAGGAAACAGGCTGCCGCCGGGTCCTGGCGATGGAAGGCACTCCAATCGAGGTCCGCAGGACCGACCAGCGCGTCCAGCGAGAAATCGTCGAGCAAAGGGCGACCGGCGGCCGCACGCAGGGTCAACGGCGCCAAAGGACCGCTCAGCGACGGTGCATCGGCTTCACGTACCACCAGGCTGGCCTGGCAGTCGGCAGCGATATCGGCCAGGGCCTGCTCGCGGGACTTGGGGTTGATCACGGCGGGAATGGCGCCGACCGCGATGCAGGCCAGGAACAGGCAGGCCAGCGAAGGCGAGTCGTTCAACGCCAGCACCACGCGATCGCCGGGCTTGAGCAGGCGGGCCAGTTGGCTGGCCTGGGAGAGAATGTAGGTCCGGCATTGCAGCCGGCTGAGAGTCTGGCCCCGATAGTGATAAACGGCGGTATCGGGATCGAAATCGAGGCGGAACAGAACCTCGGTCAGGTTGGCCAATGTGGACATGACAGAACGTTCCCTCTTCAGCGATATGCATCCGAATCAGGAGATACCTGAGCCAGAGCGCTTGCTTTGTCAGGAACGGGAAACTAGCGGCGCTGGGCGAAGCGCGATATTCGGAGTCCGAACGAAAAAGTTTCGGGGAGAAGAACCACGGGCTTCGTAGGCCGCGGCAATCGGCGCGATCCAAACCGCGAGAAATTTGGCACACCCACCGGACTGCGCGGGATCCGAGAACGGCAACCAAGCAAGAAGGGCGGCAGCCTTTTTACGCAAGAGCCCACTGGCCAGACAAAAACCGTTACAACCCTTGCTCGAGGCCGCGTCCGAACCCATGAGATGGCAAACCAATGACAACCCACTTTGCTCGGCAAATCGCCTCCCAGATCTCACAGTTCGAGGCGCTCGGCCTGGGCTCCAAGGGGGCGACGGCATGCCTGGAAGCAGGCGGCCATCCATCGGGCCGATAGCGCTCCGCCCCGCCTCGCCTGCCATTTGCAGGCTTCCCTGTTGAAATCCCATTGCGTAGTACACTGGGCGAGCCTGCCGAAGAGGACACCTACATGCCCCATAGCTACAGGAAAATGGAATCGCCGATCGGGACACTGACCCTGGTAGCCAGGGACGATGCCTTTCTGATCGCGATTCTTTGGCAGCATGAGCGTCCCAACCGAGTACCGCTGGACGAGATGCGGCTCTCCGAGGACAGCTCCCTCCTGGCGGAAACCGAACGCCAGTTGCGGGAATATTTTTCCGGCAAACGTTCCCGGTTCGAACTCCCGCTCGACTTCCAAGGTACCGAATTTCAGAAAAAGGTCTGGTCCGCCCTGCTCACCATTCCATTCGGCGAGACCCGCAGCTATACGGAAATAGCCGTGCAGATCGGCAGCCCCAACGCAGTACGGGCGGTTGGAGCCGCCAACGGACGGAACCCACTGTCCATTGTTGCACCTTGCCATAGGGTGATCGGAGCCTCTGGCGGCCTCACCGGTTTCGCCGGTGGGTTGGCCGCCAAGCAGTGGTTGCTGCGTTTGGAAACCCGAGGCAGGACACCAGACCTGTTGAGCATGATCGAGGACGAGTGAGCTGCCGCTTGCCCTCGCGCCCGGTGTTCACCGGAAAAATCCTCGCCTTTTGACTTGACCCGACTGCAGCGGGGACATTTCAGATCGAGGACCGACGGCAACTGAGCGCAACTCGTTCGTACGTCAGGTCCTTGTTCCTGGGCGGCAACTGATAGTCGACTGAACAGGAGCCATCGCTCCAGCGAATGGACAGGCGCCCCTGGTCCTCGATACCGAACACCAGCAAACGGGACAGGTTGTCGACCATTCCCACGACCCGCTCTTCCTTGTCGTATGCCTGTGCACCGAAGGGAATCTTTCCTCCAGACTCCATGCTCAGGACGAACTGCACCCGCCGACCGGACTCCGCGGAGAAACGCTTGGCAACCACGGCGCCCCGGGTCGGCACGGCCATTTGCGTGCTGTCGCTGATCTCGGTATCGCTTCCAAGGGTATTGGTATCCAGGTTCACCCAGTTGTAACGATAGGGTTGCATGTAGGGGAGCACGGCATAGCCACGGCCGTCGGTGCGAACCGAAGAGTAGCCGTCGAGGCCGACGCCGCCAACCTCCGGAACCTCCACCAGGCCGAACGTTTCCCCCACCGGCTGGCCGAAGGTCACTCCCCCCGGATGCACCACTACCGAACCGCTTGCTCCCAGGTTGATCTGCTTGTTGTCGCGCCCCTGGCTGTAATTGGCGGACAACTTGGCCTTGGACGTGTCCCAACCCAGGCCGACGCTGCCGGAGTTGCCGCCGTCCTTGCTGTAGTTGGCCTGTGCGCTGTAGTTGAACGCATTGGCTTCATCCAGGTATCCGGAGATACCGGTGTTCAGACTCGAATCACCATGCTGTGAACTCACGGCATTGGCATATACCTGACTGGAGCGTGCGCTACCGCCCAAGGGGATGCTGACGGCGGCCGTGAACTGGGTATCGGAGCGCCCGAACGACCCCGTCTCCTGGGTACGGGAAACCGCCAGGCTGTAGCTCGCGCGCTTGATGCCGCTGCTGAAGCCGAACTGCACGCGACGGCTGCTGCCGGGGCGATTCCAATATGTGGTTTCGCCCGCCGTGAGATAGAGCGAACTGCGTCGGAACAGCGTCTGGTTCACCGTCAGGTCTATGCGGCTCTTCTGCCGACTGGAACTTGAGCCATAGAGGTAGCTCTCGTCGGACATGTCGTCGATATGCTGGCTGAGAGTACGGTAGCCTTCCGTGGAATAGCGATAGCCCACCACGGTAAAGCTGGTTTCGGTGGCGTTGATGGTCTTGGAATAGAGAAGCCGCAGACTCTGCCCCTGGTTGCGCCCACCCCGTCGCGTGCGGGACTGGCTATGGGTCACGTCCGCAGAAAGACCGCCCAGGGGCGTGTTGAAGCCGAGGCCCAGGTTGGTGGCATTGTACTTCTCCGCAGCCAGCAGGCCGCCAAAGCCGGTAACCCTGTCGGACAAGCCATACACAGCCGATCCCTGGAGCAGGTTGACCGACGGCTGGCCGTCATTATGGTATTCACCGGCGGCCAGGCCATAGCGCAGGTTCCCCTTGCGGGTCATGACCGGCAGGTAGGAATAGGACTGCTTGAAGGACCGCTGGCGTCCGTCCGCCTCGATGATCTTGACCTCCAGGTCGCCATTGGAGCCGCTGGGATAGATGTCGGTGATCTCGAACGCACCGGGCGGTACGTTGGTGGAATAGATCACGAAGCCATTCTGACTCACCTCGACCGTCGCATTGGTTTCAGCGATACCGCGCACCACCGGGGTATAGCTGATCTCGTTGTCGGGCAGCATGCCGATATCGGATTGCAGTTGCACGCCGCGCATACGCACGCTCTCGAAAGCATCCCCCTGAGCGGAGGTATACAACTCGCCGAGGGACAAGGTCCCCTTCAAGGCCCGAATGTCACGTTCCACATAGGTACGGTTGCTACTGAACTTGTTGCGCATGCCGGTACCTCCGCTCAGGGAAGAGTCGTTGCGCAGGCGCCAGCCAAACAGGTTGAAGCCGTTGCGCAGACCCAGGTAGCGGTAATCGCTGTTCTGGCCAAAATTGGTGTTGCGCGTGAAGTTGGCCTGGTAGTTGGAAAACAACGCGGTGACGCCGTCATCCCAAAGAGAGGGATCCACATAGCCACGCGAGTGCCGCTGTACATACAGCTGTGGAATGCTGACCAGCAGGGAAAGGCTGTTGACGTCGAACTCTACGGATGCACCGGGGATGAGTTCGGCGACATTCAGGGGCGTATTGTTTTCCAGGTTGGCCGGAATGAGCTTGTCCCGAGTCAGCCGGGCGATATCGACCCCGATCTCCTTGAGCAGGCCCATCCGAATGATCGGGCGAACGCTTCCGGTTTCGGGATCGGCACTGAACACGACATCTTCGCGCCGGATCATGATCTGGTTCAAATGAATGTCGACGCTGTAAGTGCCGGGCGACACCGAGTTGCCGTTCTCGAAATACTTCAGTTCAACGGGCGCCCCGCCCTCGTTGTTCAGGAACTCGGCGTTGAATTCCACCGCGAAAGTTACGGCAGGCAAAGCCAATCCCAAGGCCACGAGACAGGAAGACCTGGAATAGACGGACACCTTGAGGTCGAACCTTTTCCTAAATATGGCCACGCGAATATTCCTTGGACTAATTTCCGACAAACCGGAAAAACCCATCCATAGGGGAAGTTAAGAGCAGCTCTTCTGCCCTTCTGCTCTTCTGAGCTTCAGTCGGATAAGGAGCTGGAATGTTTATCGAGGCCGCCATAGTCATTTACGCTCTGGAACTCGATCTTTCCAGAAACGCCGGGGGGAGTTCCCTTGATTTCGAATCGGCGACTCGACTTCGGCGCGACCATGTCGGCATCAACGACATAGGAGGCATTGCCAGCTTTTAATTTCACGTTGGCGAAAGAGACATGAAATGCAGTATCGTTGGAAACTTCGACAACCGACTTGCCACCCTGCCGAACAAGACGCCAGATCAACTTTCCAGGCGCTTCGGCGGAAGTTCCCGACAAGTTATCGGGGCGGTAGAAGACCTTGATACGCTGGCGCAAAGCTATCTGCAACGTATTAGCCGACGCAGATTTTTGCGGAATTTCCTGGACGTTCAGGCGGAATACGGATTCCCTGTCGCTCGGCAAGCCTTCCCCTTGAAACAGGATACGCAGGGTTTGCTGCTTGTTGCCTCCCAAACGACTTAGGGCAGGCGTGATGGCAAACGGGACCTCGCGATTATCTGCCCCATTATCAGCCTCTACCCAGGATTGAATCATCACGTCCTTGGAAGCCTGGTTCCTGACCAGGATTGCAGCCTCCTTGGCAGGCGCCTGCAGAACGACCCGGGTTCCTCCCAGTGTGATTCCCGCATTGGCAAGGGTGGAAAAAAGCAAAAGGATGCCACCCCAGATAACTCTGGAAGAAAATGGATATTTCATGACGAACTCACACCTCATGGAGCGGGGTATATACATACCCCGCCCATGTAGCAGAACTTAGTTGTATTCCAGGGTGAAGGGCAGGGAGCCGTTGGCAACACCTGCCGTAGCGGCCGCAGCGCCAGACTTTACGTAAGCAGCCCGCAGATTCAGATTGGCGCTGTAAAGGGTGATGTCTTGGCCTTCGCCATCTTTTTCAACCCTGGAATTCAAGGGTGCATCAATGGTCTCGTTCGCCGACAGGTTCAGCAGCTTGCCATCGGAACCATAGATGCCAATACCGACGCCAGTGGCAGTGGAGTCTTTACCAAGCTTCAGCAGGCTTTCGTTGTGCGAATCGATGCCGGTACCGGACATCGGGTCGAACTTCAGCTTCACGGTGGTCAGACCGGTACCGGTCTTGCCACAGTCCAGGTTCAGATTCAGGCTGGTACCACCAGCGATGCTGCCGCCCGCGGTGCCGCTCAGCGAGTCGATGCTGATCTTGCCGAGGTTTACGTCGATGGTCTGGTTGCCCGCTGCACCGCCAACGGTGGTGCCAGCACCTCCAGTGATGCTGCAAGCGGCCGCGGTGATTTCACCTTTGAAATTGATGGTGCCGTCTGCCGCCATGGCATTGCCGACGACCAGGCTGGCTACTGCGGCAGCCAGAATGCTTTTCATGGAAATGGACACGATTGAGCTTCCTTTTGACAGTGAAAGTGTTGCGATTTTTGAACTCTATAAGAGCCAGCAACATTCTCCGAAAAGCCGAATAGAACGACAACGAAGCACTTCCCAGGCAATCGTGTGAAACCTCCCCAGTGCTTGTATGAAGTTTCCTACAAGCGCCAAAAACCTCGTAGTTAAAAACCCTCCGACACCACAAGCTCGCTGCCACCAACAGCCAAAGACAATGAACGATCCGAAAGAAGCGCCATCAGCTTCGATAGCGCCTCTTATATGGAAGAATGAAAAACCAAGACAAATCAAAGCAAACCCAGCAAGTACCCAATTACCCCATTGCCCCAGCAGCAAACGCGGAGCTTATGGGTTCGAGAAATCCATGCTGGAGAATAGAGGCGATTCAGGTTATGGAGAGACCTGAACAGCTTCTGAAAGTTCTATCCAGCCCGATCTCTAGAGCCTTGCCAATTCGGTTGAGATACTGATTTCGAACGCACTTAGTTTGCCTTCCAATGAAGAGGCCAGATTGGCTATCCGCTCGGAAGACTCCGATGGGTTCTGGCAAGCCTTTTCAAGGCAGGAACAAGACTCGACCAATAGGCTGCTGCCCACCACCCTCGCAGCCCCTTTTATCCTGTGCGCAAGTTCGGCCACTCCTTGCAGGTCTGCGAGTTCAAGCAATTCCGCCAACCGAGTACGATCATCCCGACTGCTGGCCAATAAAGTTTCCAGCAACCGCCGCAATGCAGCCGGCTCGCCGCCGGTAATGGCCTCCAGCGAACGAATGTCGAAAAGACTTTCCATCGGCGATTCCGAACCAAGCGCTTTCATACAGACTCCATCGATATGCTTAAAGGAAGGTCACTGCGCATTGCGCTGTCCCGCCTGCGGGACTCCAGGCATCCGTAGAACGACAAGGCCGTATATGCCGTCCGGGCCAGTTATCCGCAAGCAGCATAAGGGAATTGCCTCCGCCTCTGCCGTCCAAACAGGGGAGCATCGCTTGTTGCGCCTCATCGAACGGCCCCAAACGGCCCTGGAAACACTCATGGCCGGCACGGAGTCTACCTTTGCCAGCCGACCGCAGCCGGCCCGACCGCTCGTTTCGGGGAGGGAAACTCCTACGGTAAGTCTGTGCGAAGAGGCGTCATCAGTTGCGACCGCCTGAAGGTTCGAAGCGAACCTGGCAGTGGAGCCATCGCTGCGACACGCGAACCTGGGTTACGCGCATGTGTTGGAAAGCGACGGTCGCAACCAGGGTTTGATGAACCACTATTGGCGTGCACAGGCATACGAGGAAGACGCAGGGAACACCTGGTTGAAAACCAGCTCTACAGATCATCGAGCAGCGAGGGTTCTATCTATGGCACAACCATTGGACGGCTCGCACGACGCGGACCACCCGAAGGCCGAAAAAACGGAAGGAAAGGTGCCATCGGTCAGCGATCCCAGGGCGCTTGCCCATCTTCTGGAATTGATACTGTCCACCGCCCAGGCCGGTCTCGCCTTTTCCAAGGACCGCTTCGACATCGGACGCTTTCGCGCGCTCCAGCATGCCGTCGCCGAATTCATCGCCAGCGACCAGGGGGTAGCGTACGAACGGGTCGAGAACTGGATCGCCCTGGACAGCCACTACCCGACCCCGAAACTGGACGTCCGTGCGTTGATCCTCGACTCGCAACAGCGGGTCCTGCTGGTCCGCGAGGCCTCGGATGGTCGCTGGACCCTACCGGGCGGCTGGTGCGACGTAAACGAGTCGCCGGCAGATGCGGTAGTTCGCGAAACCCAGGAAGAGAGCGGACTGGAAGTCCGAGCGATACGCCTGTTGGCATTGCTGGACAAGCACAAGCATCCCCACCCTCCCCAACTGCCGCATGCGTTGAAAGCTTTCTTCTTCTGCCACGTCACCGGTGGCAGGCTTCAGCAACAAACGGACGAAACGTCGGCGGCCGAGTACTTTCCGGTGGACGCCTTGCCGCCGCTTTCCGAGCACCGGGTACTGGCCTCGCAGATCCAGACGTTATGGCAGCGAATCCGCGCAGGAACGCCAGAGGCGCTTTTCGACTAGGCTGCAGACCTCATGGAGTCATCGCGCGGCAGACGGCCTGACCCCAACGGCGTCCAGCAGGCGCACCCGGCAGATCGACCGACCAGTCGATGAGCGCTTGCCGCCCTCCACCATCGCCGGCAGCTTGACGCCGCCAACAGCGGCGCAGCGTGCCTTCCGACCAGTAAAGCCAGCCCGTCGTTCTCGTTCGAATGCTTGCCGGAGCGCACCCGAAGCGCCAGCCGCCCGACCATCCCGAACGCGCAAGCTCCGAGCGAGTTCCCCCCGCTTCGTCCATAGCTCATCCGTGCTAGTCGACCCTCACCTTGGGATGCACCTATGATTCGTCCCTTGGATGACCCTCCGCGGGCGGGAACAAGACATTCAAGGACGAACTCATGGGCAAACCATTCCTTCACGCTCGGCGCTGGCTGCTGCCGCTCGCCTTCATCTGCACGGCAACGACTGCGGTCGCCGAAAGCACCGGCGACTACTGGATCGTCTACGGCAAGGGCGAACGCTACAACAACGAGGTATTCGTCGCCAACGCCACCGGCATCTTGCAGCAACCCAAAGGTATCCAGTCGGCGCAGATCATCCAGCTATTCGAAGACCGGTCGATGCCGACGCTGACGGCCTACGAGGTCCAGTTCAAGTGCAAGGAGCGCAGGGTTCGCTTCGACAACGCGCGCGCCATGCGCCGCATCGACAACGTCATCACCAACGTGAAAACCGTCGACGGCTGGATCGACCCGGAGAAATACGATTATTGGCTGCAACGCTCGTTCGCCTTCGTCTGCGCCCCGGCCATCCGCGACAACAACCAGATGTTGCCGCTGGGCAAGATGCCCATTGCGCGCATGGTGCAGACCGTCCAGGCAATGTTCGTCGAACTGCAGGGCGTCCAGGCCAAGAAACAGACCATGCGCGATCTGGATGCGATGCTCGGCAACGAGTAGAAATGAAGGAAGGCGGCTTGCCGCCCTCCTCCGGAGCGCCACGGAGCAGGTCAGCGGCATGCCGCTCGCAGCGTCCTGCCGGCCGTAGCCAGCGCCGCGACGAATAGCCAGAATGTGTCTCTATGCGAGGAGCGCGCGGAGCTGCGCGGGGACTTCCATGACTTCGCGGGTATCCGGGGAGACACAGACCTGCGTCAGACTCGCAGTGAACGCCACCACGTCCGGCGAAAGACGTCCTTCGACTGAAAACGAGAAAGAATGCGTCCCCACGTTCGACACACCCACTCGCAGCGTGAGTTCGTCGTCCCAGGTGACCGGATGCAGGAATTCCAGGGAGAACGCTCTCGCCGGGGGAAGAATCCTGAAACCCAGGAGGGTTCTGAGCCCCGGGCCTCCCAGCCAGACCCCGAGCGCCTCCTGCACCGCTTCCAGCACGAAGTATGAAAAACGTGGCGTATAGACGATCCCTTCGGGATCACAGTCGCCAAACAGTACCGTTCTTTTTATGAAAACCGGGGTCGGCATCGCGTCACTAATCCAGTCGCGAGGAAAGGAGCTTCACTCTATGAAAGTCCAGGCCCACTGACAAATCCTCGGATAGCCATGCACCTGTTCACCAGGCTGCATGGAAACAGACTGGCAGGCACACGAATGTGGGCCAGTGCCGATATAACTGGCGAAAGCACGAAACCAGCCGCTCGTTCTGGCGCGCTGTGGATCAGATATCCGGACTCCAGAAACAGAAAAGCCCACCTCGAGGGCCTCGGCTCGTTGAACCAGGATGGGGCTCGGTAGAAATGGTGTTGGCACGACAACTCATTGCAGCATGAACAGATAGGCCACCTTCGGGTGGCCCATCTATTAGAGAAATTACCAACTGCGGATTTTATTGGCAGTATCGCTCCTTCCCCTTGCGTTCAAACGAACACTAACGCGCTGGTTTGTATCTGAGCTGGAACCAACTCACCCGTGGGCTCTAGCAATGGCACTAATCGTGAATGTCCTTCCCGCAGCCTATCGTGCAAGCGGTTCAGTGCATCCACATCGTCAACGCCATCACGTGCCTCAGCCCAGAGCACAAGTCTACCGGCATCGTCCGCCGCAAGTTTCACCGGTGCCAAGGATGAGAATGGAGAGTTCACTTGTAACAATTGCAAGATCACACCCAGCGGTAACCCTGAAGGCACAAGTCCCAACTCGACGACGAAAAGCCAACCGCCCTCGAGGCGCTCCATAACCAGTTCCGGTCCCTCTGCCGGTTGCAGCCGCAACGTGGCATCGTTGCTCGAGGGAAGTCTCAAGCCCCACTGTGCCAGCCATGTATCAATCATGTGAACTCCTTATTCCGCCAAGCCTTAGCCATCTCAACGGTAGTCGAACTCAAGGGTTTGCCGAAACGCAGGAAGCCTCGTGCCGAATAGTTGTCGACGATATCGTTCAGCGCTTGATTGATTTCCGCCGGACTGGTGGCATGCCGTAGCTGCTCCTCCGCCCGACGTAACAGAGCTACGTTGGAATCCGGCTGGCCAGGGCGATACAGAGAGGGGAAGATAACTTCCTTACGAATGTTCTCGGCAATAACCGCCACTTTGCGGCGCTGCGCCTCTGCTAACGCAGCGGCGAGCACCGGCGACTGCACCGTCTGCCCGCGCATGGCATCGAGTAACTGCTGATGATCAACGTTATCAGCATGGTTCAACTCAGCTGCCAACCATGTTAGGCGTTCCGGAGTATCTGCCAGCGCATCGAGTCGCTGAAGAGCGGAGCGCATAGCCTCGTCCAACTTGAGCCTACCCGCCAAGCCATTGGCGCTAACGATAGCGACAGTCAGCTCGGTGAACGCATCCCGCGCCTTCTGGCGAAAAGCCACCGCCCCGTCTGTGATCTCCGGGTTCTGTTGAGCAACACTGGTGAGCATACTGTCATCAAGTGCCAGCAGCGCCTCGTCGAGAGAAGCGAAGGTATGACGCTCTGAAGCCTGAAGACGTTTCTCCAGATGTTCACCGACTCGCTCCTGGAGGCGCTCCTGAAGATGCGCCTTGATCTCGTCCGGCATGGTGAAGTTCAAGGTGCCACCGAGCATGCCACTGAAATCACCGCGCTCGCTCTTCAACGGCACCACAACGGTTTGCTCGCGCAATTCCTCCAGGCCCTCGAGCTGCAGCATTTCGCGCGCCTGCAGGGCAGGCACCCCGACGACCCAGCCCTTGAGCGCGCCGCCCCTAGTACCTCGGTCGGGCGCTACCTCCCCAGCTTCGCCCTCGAACTCAAGGATCAGGTTGTCGTTGCGCCGCAGTGGCCCGCTGTCAAAATTCTTGTCGATCATCTCAGGGACCGGCACGTTAATCATCACCCCGCCATCCTGGAATTCTGTCCACTCTACGCCGGCCTGGTACGGCTGATCACTCAAGCTGACCTTCTGGAACACTCCTGGGAAGGAACCGGAGATATGTGCCGCCTGGGCGACCTCCAGATCCGGTGTGTGGCTGGCATTGAACACCACTAATTGCGGACGCCCCTCGAACATGGCCGTACCTGTGATGTTCAGCGTCTTAATCTGGGGAATGTAAGCACTCAACCGATCTAGATCGCCAAAGGTGACTCCGGAGCCGGACTGCAATCTGCTGGCGATGGCGGCAACGGTCGGCTGGCGTGCAACCTCTGGATGCGTAGCGATCTGTCCGAGCACGGCCTTGCGTGTCTCGTCGCGCAATAGGCGTTCTAGGGGCTCAGCCCGCGAATCTATGCGTGGGAGTACATTGAGCAGCAACTCAGAGAAGCCGCCGATCTTGTTGCCCAAGCCCTTTTTCAGCGATGCGCCGATCTCGCTGCTAATGTGTTGGAACAGCTTCAGCTTCTTGTTCGAGCTGTCGAGCAGCGAAATAAGATCCATCTTGTCGGAAAGGGTCTTGAACGCCGCCGGGCTCATACCTGAGGCCAAAAGGGCGGCGGTGATGCCGCCAGCGGACGAACCGGACATGCTGCGGATGCCATCGAGCATGCCTTTCTCTTCTAGCGCCAGCATTGCTCCCGGGTATGCCGCACCTTTGGCACCACCGCCGCTTAGGACCAGACTGGTCAATGGTGGCCGACTGAGCTGTAGCTCGGTGACTCCGTTCTCAAACTGGCGCAGAGTGATCTGCCGCGGCCCTGCCGAGTCAGTCAGAGTACGGGACTCCCCTTGCCCTTGGGGACTGCTGAAACGCACGTCACTAACGCTTTCCGGCAACTTCCCGGAAAGTATTCCCGGCGTGCTCTTTAGGGCAACCCCGAGACCTTGCCCTGAAGGTTCCTGACGCAAGCTGGCGGACTTATGCGCTGCCTGCGACGGGATTTCGACAGGCTCCTGATTCAGCGAGGAGGCAGTAGCCCCCAACGATTGGATATGCATGTTCGCTCCTTGAAATACCGAGGGTTCGGAGCAAATATTAGGAAAACCGGCCATAAGGTTTTGCCAGTTTCGGACGTTTTTTTATCAGTTCGGACTGGCCAGCCCCCAGTTTTAGTACCGCTGCCTAGTTAGTAGGCTATGGGGTTGATATCAACTTTTCCAGCTTCAGCTGCTGCTGGTTGGTTCGCCACTTCGCAGCAAGCTCTGCCGGGGAGAGATTGCCAATGGCGCTGTGTGGTCGGTGCTCGTTGTAATCCCGCCAAGCCGCGATACGGATTCTGGCTTCGACCAGCGAGCAGTGCTCATTGAGGCATTCGCCCCGGAACTTGCCGTTGAATGACTCGATGAAGGCGCTCTGCGTGGGCTGGCCAGGCTGAATCAGCTTCAACTTGATGTCACGCTGACAGGCCCACTGATCAAGCGCCTTGCCGGTGAACTCGGGGCCCTGGTCGGTGCGGATCGCCTGCGGGTAGCCGCGAAACCGCGCCACCGCGATCCTCCGCCGCCTCACCATCAAGCCGGCGGCTCGGTACAGCCGGTAAATCCACTTGTGGTTGACCTGCACGCCACAGCAGGATGTGCAGGCGGCGTTAGCCACAGCGTCGATGCTCCTGGGCCAGTTCCACCAGTTGGGCGTGCAGCTCGGTCGGTACACTGGCCTCGACCCGCTTGAGGAAGTCGAGAAGAACGCTTCTGCACTGCCGTCTCCTGCTTGGAAAACGGACTCTACTAAGTTCAGCGTGGTACTGAAGTTGGGGAGCAGGTCACGACGAGCTCATCGACCTGTTCATCGAGGAGCTGTCGCTGACCTTGGAGCAGGCGGAAGCGGCCGTCGCGCTACGCGATCAGTACCTCTGCCAGGTATTCCTGATCGGCCAAGGGCCGCTGCACCAAGCCGATGGGCTCAGCTTCGACCTTCACACCAAGAGCGTTCGGTAGCCACCACGCTCCCCTGCACCAGTTGGACTACACCCCGAGGGGCTTCACCGCCCCTTGAGGGCGGCGTGGCTCCTCCTTCCAGGAGGTTCCTATGCCCAATCCCACCCCGCTCTACCAGATCGAAGAGTGCCCAGACCTGTACGTC
>NZ_SCND01000136.1:0-14201 GCF_005503585.1 Pseudomonas sp. 2VD | reverse complement strand
CCGAGCAGGGTCAGGTGCAGCAGCAGCCAGACGTAGGGGGTGTCCTGGTCGACCAGGCCGAAGCCGGCGATCAGGCAGCCGAGGATCAGGGTGTTGCCGACCAGCACCTTGCGCTCGAAGGTCACGCTGACCGGCGCCTTGCTGTCGGCGGTGGGCAGCACGACATCGAAGCGCACCCAGCGCTCGCCGTCCTTCTTGTAGCGATGGATATTCCTCGCGTCCAGCGACGAGGTCAGCGCGCCGGTATCCAGCTTGGCCTTGGCCTGCATGCGCTCGGGCATCAGCCAGGACTGCTCGATCCAGCCCCAGTGCTCGGTGGCGGCATGGCAGGACGCGGAAGAGAACGACAGCGACAACAGCGCGGCGAAGGCCAGACGACGGGATTGCACAGGCTTCATCGAAACGACTCCGAACGGGACCGGGCCACTCTGGGCGGGAACTCGTCAAGACAGGGTGAACGGCAGGCGAAGACAGTGTGACGGTTTTCTCCGGGCAATAAAAAACCCGGATGCTTCCATCCGGGTTCTTCGGGCTGGGGCCCAGGGATCTTAGTTGATCACCTGAACGCGCTCGGCCTGCATGCCTTTCTGGCCTTGTACGACTTCGAAGCTGACCTTCTGGCCTTCGGCCAGGGTCTTGAAGCCGTTACCTTCGATGGCACGGAAGTGAACGAAAACGTCCGGGCCGCTTTCCGGGGTAATGAAGCCGTAGCCTTTGGTTTCGTTGAACCACTTAACGGTGCCGTTCTGACGGGACATTGCAAGTTCTCCTTGGAACTATGGGTATTGATTTAGCCACGAAATCGTAGCCGGTAACTGAGTTGCAAGGAGTTACAAGGAGTCGAGCAGGACGGGCTGGAATTTCCGACCGCATCAGGTCACGATCGACGGCGACCCATGCAAACACAGTGTCAGCACTCTACGACAAAAAACTGAGGAAAGCGAACCTGTATAAAAATACAGAAACGCGCTTTTTTCGTTTTTCGGACGAACGGTACTGGCCAAAGATACATTGCCTGTCGCTGCTGCTCCGGCGGCGATCGCACGCGGCAAGCCGCCGCAGGCTGCTAGACTAGCCGCTCGTATCGCCTGCCGAGCCCTGCCCCGTGACCTCCACCGCTTTCTCCTCGCTGCCGCTTTCCGCGGACCTCCTGGCCAATCTCGACTCCCTCGGTTACCGGGAGATGACGCCGATCCAGGCGCAGAGCCTGCCGCTGATCCTCCAGGGTCACGACCTGATCGCCCAGGCCAAGACCGGCAGCGGCAAGACCGCGGCCTTCGGCCTCGCCCTGCTCAGCCCGCTGAACCCGCGCTACTTCGGCTGCCAGGCGCTGGTGCTGTGCCCGACCCGCGAACTGGCCGACCAGGTCGCCAAGGAGATCCGCCGGCTGGCCCGCGCCGCCGACAACATCAAGGTCCTCACCCTCTGCGGCGGCGTCCCCTACGGTCCGCAGGTGGCTTCGCTGGAGCACGGCGCGCACGTGGTGGTCGGCACCCCGGGGCGCATCCAGGAGCACCTGCGCAAGGGCACCCTGGTCCTCGACGGGCTCAATACCCTGGTCCTCGACGAAGCCGACCGGATGCTCGACATGGGCTTCTACGACAGCATCGCCGAGATCATCGGCCAGCTCCCCGAGCGCCGGCAGACCCTGCTGTTCTCCGCCACCTACCCGGACGGCATCGAGAAGCTGGCGAAGACCTTCATGCGCGATCCGCGACAGGTGAAGGTCGAGTCGCTGCACGCCGACAGCCAGATCGAGCAGCGCTTCTTCGAGATCGACCCGAAGCAGCGCATGGACGCCGTGGTACGCCTGCTCCAGCATTTCCGGCCGCAGTCCTGCGTGGCCTTCTGCCAGACCCGCCAGCAGTGCCAGGAGCTGGCCGACGCACTGAAGGCGCAGCGGATTTCCGCCCTGGCCCTGCACGGCGACCTGGAGCAGCGCGAGCGCGACCAGGTCCTGACGGTGTTCGCCAACCGCAGTTGCAACGTACTGGTGGCCACCGACGTGGCCGCCCGCGGGCTGGACATCGCCGCCCTGGAAACGGTGATCAACGTCGAGCTGGCGCGCGACCCGGAGGTCCACATCCATCGCATCGGACGCAGCGGTCGCGCCGGCGAGAAAGGCCTGGCCCTGTCGCTGGTGGCGCCGGCCGAGGCCAGCCGCGCGCAGGCCATCGAGGACCTGCAGAAGCAGCCGCTGGCCTGGTACGCCCTCGGCCAGTTGAAGGCCAGCCCGGAGCCATTGCTGCCGCCGATGAGCACCCTGTGCATCGCCGGCGGACGCAAGGACAAGGTGCGCCCCGGCGACCTGCTCGGTGCCCTCACCGGCGACGCCGGGCTGCCCGGCAGCGCGGTGGGCAAGATCGCCATCTTCGACTTCCAGGCCTTCGTCGCCATCGAGCGCGGCCTCGCCCACCAGGCCCTCAAGCGCCTGAGCGAAGGCAAGATCAAGGGGCGCTCGTTCAAGGTCCGCCTGCTGTAGCGCGCCGCCGCTTCGCTCGCCGGGCCCGCTCCGGCGCGCGATATCGCCGCCGGGTAACTTCCGGCGCGGCGACGACGTCTTAGCGTTCGCAGGCACGAAGCCTGCATCCGCCAGATGCCCGGCTCGACCGAGTTGCCCACGGCAGCGTTTCCTGCGACTGCGGCGGGCAGCGGACTTCCAGTCGCGCGAAATCGGCCGATTGAATTAGCCGGACAGGCCACATAGGCTGAACCACGGACCATCGGATAGCACTCCGCCCCATGCCGCCCTCTTCGCTGACACACACGCTCCGCCGCCTCTGGGCCCTCGACAAGTTCGCCTACAGCCTGCGGGTGTTCATCGCCCTGGCCGGCGCCCTGCTGCTGTGCTGGTGGCAGGACCGCATCGAGCTGCTGATCCCGCTGTTCCTCGGGATCATCGCCAGCGCCCTGGCGGAGACCGACGACAACTGGCTCGGCCGCCTGCAAGCGCTGCTGGTGACCCTGCTGTGCTTCAGCGTCGCCGCCTTCGCCGTCGAGTTGCTGTTCCCCTATCCCTGGCTGTTCGTTTCCGGGATGGCGCTGTCGGCGTTCGGCATGATCCTCCTCGGCGCCCTCGGCGAGCGCTATGCGGCGATCGCCTCGGCGACCCTGATCCTCTCGATCTACACCATGATCGGCGTGGACCAGCGCGGCGGCGAGGTCGCCGATGTCTGGCACGAACCGCTGCTGCTGGTGGCCGGGGCGGCCTGGTACGGGCTGCTCTCAGTGCTGTGGAACGCGCTGTTCTCCAACCAGCCGGTGCAGCAGAGTCTTTCCCGCCTGTATTTCGAGCTGGGCGAATACCTGAGGATCAAGTCGAGCCTGTTCGAACCGTTGCGCCAGCTAGACGTGGAGGGCCAGCGCCTCGCCCTGGCACGGCAGAACGGCAAGGTGGTGGTGGCGCTGAACCAGGCCAAGGAGACCATTCTCAACCGCCTCGGCCATGGTCGGCCGGGCCCCAAGGTGAGCCGCTACCTGAAGCTCTATTTCATCGCCCAGGACGTCCACGAGCGCGCCAGTTCCTCGCACTACCCGTACAACCGGCTGGCCGAGGCGTTCTTCCACAGCGACGTGCTGTTCCGCTGCCAGCGCCTGCTCAACCAGCAGGGCAAGGCCTGCCAGGCCCTGGCGCGGGCTATCCGCCTGCGCCAGCCGTTCGACTACGCCGACCGCGAGCTGGCCCTGGAAGACCTCCAGGCCTCGCTCGAACACCTGCGCCAGCAGAGCAACCCGGCCTGGAAGGGCCTGCTGCGCTCGCTCGGCGCCCTGGCCGCCAACCTCACTACGCTGGACCGCAAGCTGGCCGGGGCGAGCAACCCGGACGCCATCGCCGACGAACAGGACAGCGCCCTGCTCGACCGCTCGCCGCGCAGCCTGAAGGATGCCTTCGAGCGCCTGCGCCAGCAGCTCACCCCGACCTCGCTGCTGTTCCGCCACGGCCTGCGCATGGCCCTGGCGCTGACCGCCGGCTACGGCGTGCTGCACTGGATCCATCCGACCCAGGGCTACTGGATACTGCTCACCACGGTGTTCGTCTGCCAGCCCAACTATGGCGCGACCCGCCTGCGCCTGGTGCAGCGGATCCTCGGTACGGTGGTCGGCCTGGTGGTCGGCTGGGCGCTGATCGACCTGTTCCCCAGCCCGCTGGTGCAGTCGCTGTTCGCGGTCGCCGCCGGGGTCGCCTTCTTCGCCACCCGCAGCAGTCGCTATACCCTGGCGACGGCGGCGATCACCCTGCTGGTGCTGTTCTGCTTCAACCAGGTCGGCGATGGCTACGGGCTGATCCTGCCCCGCCTGTTCGATACCTTGCTAGGCAGCCTGATCGCCGGCCTCGCGGTGTTCCTGGTGCTGCCCGACTGGCAGGGCCGCCGGCTCAACCGCATGCTCGCCAACACCCTCGCCTGCAACAGCCGCTACCTGCGACAGATCATGCAGCAGTACGCCACCGGCAAGCGCGACGACCTCGACTACCGCACCGCCCGGCGCAACGCGCACAACGCCGACGCGGCGCTCTCGACCACCCTGTCGAACATGCTCCTGGAGCCCGGCCACTTCAGGAAGGACGCCGAGATCGGCTTCCGCTTCCTGGTCCTCTCGCACACCCTGCTCAGCTATCTATCCGGCCTCGGCGCGCACCGCGAAAGCCTGCCCGAGGACGCCAGCGACGGCCTCCTGGAGCGCGCCGCCGAGCGGCTCTCCGCCAGCCTCGAGGAAATCGCCGCGAGCCTGGAACAGAAACGCCCGGTCGCCATCTACAGCGAAGAGGAGGAAGCGCTGGCCAAGGAACTGGAGCAGATGCCCGAGGACATGGACGACAGCCATCGCCTGGTACAGACCCAACTGGCGCACATCTGCCGCCAGCTCGCCCCGCTGCGCACCCTGGCCGCGCACTTGCTGAAGAAGGAGCTGGCCGGCGCGCAGCCGCTGCCAGGCCAGCCCTAGCGCGCGCCGTAGCGCTCCAGCAGACGCTGGTAGCTGCCGTCGTCGCGCATGCCGCGGATGGCCAGGTCGAAGCCGTCGACGATCTCGTCATGCCGGGGATTCCTCAGGCTCACCAGCAGGTGCAGGCCGTTCTCGCCAAGCGGGATGGGCAGTACCTCCAGCTTGTCGCGCAAATCGGCCAGTTCGCCCTTGAAGGCGACCCCCAGCGCCAGCTCGTCCTCCACCGCCAGGTCGACCCGCCCCGCCTCGAGCATCCGCGCGGCGTTGGCGAAGCTGGTCACGTTGACCTTCTGCAGACGGCTGTCACGGTCGAATTCGGGCGCGTAGGCATAGTCGCGCACGACCGCGATGCGGTAGGGACGCAGGTCGCTCAGGCGGGAAAACTCGATACCCCGCCCCTTGCGTTGCAGCAGGCGGATGCGGTTGCTCAGGTAGGCGCGGGAAAACTGCCCGTAGAGGCTGCGGGCGGGCTCGTACCAGGCGCTCAGGGCGATGTCGTAGTCGCCGCTGCGCACGCCGTACAGGGCACGCGACCAGGGTACCTGCTGGAAACTCGAGTCGAAGCCGGCGCGCTTGAGCGCGGTGGTCACCAGTTCCACCGCCAGGCCGTTGCCAGGCAGGCGCGAATCGACGAAAGGCGGCCAGGAGTCGCCGACCAGGCGCAGGTTGGCGGCAGGCAGCGCGCAAGGGAGGAGCAATGTCAGCAGCAGGAGTGCGCATCGCAGCATGAAGGAGCGTCCCGGGAGTGGATCGCCACAGCATAGCCATCCCGACCCCGGGCACGCATGTCCCCGTGTCGCGGCTCGATGATATTTCCATCACAAACCGCGCGCGTTCACCTCTCCTCATCCTCTCCGGCGGCCTTTTCGTTCCGCGGCGCGGCACCTGCGTACTTGCCGCCGAAGAGTTCGATCGGCATCGGGAAGACGATGGTCGAACTCTTGTCGCCGGCGATCGCGCCGAGGGTCTGCATGTAGCGCAACTGCATGGCGCCACTCTGCCGGCCGAGCATCTGCGCCGCCTGCATGAGTTTCTCCGAGGCTTGCAGCTCGCCCTCGGCATGGATCACCTTGGCCCTGCGCTCACGCTCCGCCTCGGCCTGCCGGGCGATGGCGCGGACCATCGATTCGTTGAGATCGACGTGCTTGATTTCCACATTCGCCACCTTGATGCCCCAGGCGTCGGTCTGCGCATCGAGCACTTGCTGGATATCCAGGTTCAGGCGCTCGCGCTCGGCGAGCATCTCGTCCAGTTCGTGCTTGCCCAGCACCGCGCGCAGGGTGGTCTGCGCCAACTGGCTGGTGGCGGCCAGGTAGTTCTCCACCTGGATGATCGCCTTCTGCGGATCGAGCACGCGGAAGTACACCACCGCGTTGACCTTCACCGAAACGTTGTCGCGGGAAATCACATCCTGCGGCGGCACGTCGAGAACGATGGTGCGCAGGTCGATGCGCACCATCTGCTGGATCGCCGGGATCACCAGCACCAGCCCCGGCCCCTTGACCTTCCAGAACCGCCCGAGCTGGAACACCACGCCACGCTCGTACTCGCGGAGGATGCGCAGCGCGCTGAACAGCAGCAGCGCGAGGAACACCAGCAACATCGCCAAACCATAGGAAATACCCATCATCCACCTCCTTCATCGGCCAGCGCGACTTCCAGGAGCAGGCCCTTGCGCGCCAGCACCCAGACCGGCTGGCCCACCGCCAGCGGCCGCGCGGCGAGCACCCGCCAGCGCTCGCCCTGGAGCAGCACCCAGCCTGCGCAGGGTTGTTCGGAATCCACCGCCGCCACCGTCGCCAGGCTGCCGACCAATCCGGCGGTGCCACTTACCACCGCTTGCCGGCGAGTACGCAGGGCCATGCCCAGCAGACCGACGATCAGCGCGGCGCTGAGCAACGCCAGGGCCACCACCAGGCCGGGCGGAATGCCGTAGCCGGGCACCTCGGTATCGATCAGGATCAGCGCGCCGACCACGAACGAGACGATTCCGCCGATGCCGAGCACGCCGAAGCTGGCGACGAAGGCCTCGCCCACCATGAACGCCAGGCCCAGCGCGATCAGCGCCAGCCCGGCGTAGTTGACCGGCAGCATCTGCAGGGCGTACAGGCCGAGCAGCAGGCAGATGCCGCCGAGTACGCCGGGCAGCGCCATGCCGGGATTGGCCAGTTCGAAGATCAGCCCGTAGATGCCGATCATCATCAGGATCAGCGCCACGCTGGGATCGGTGAGCACCGCCAGCAACCGCGCGCGCCAGTCCGGTGCCTGGCGCTCGACCGTGGCGCCGGCGGTAGCCAGGGTCAGCACGCGCTCGCCGACGCGCAGGCTGCGGCCGTCGAGCTGGCGCAGCAGGTCGGGCAGGTCGCGGGCCTGCAGGTCGATCACCTTCTGCGCCGCGGCCTCGTGCGCCGCCAGGCTGACCGCCTCGCGCACCGCGCGCTCGGCCCACTCGGCGTTGCGCCCGCGCAGTTGCGCGAGGCCACGGATATAGGCGGCGGCGTCGTTGACCTGCTTGCGCGCCATGGGTTCGGCGTCCCGCGCCGGGGGCTTCTCTGCGGGCTTGTCCGGCGTCCCCAGGCGCACCGGGGTGGCAGCGCCGAGGTTGGTGCCCGGCGCCATCGCCGCGATATGGCAGGCATACAGGATGTAGGTGCCGGCGCTCGCCGCCCGCGCCCCGCTGGGCGCGACGAAACCGGCGACCGGCACCTGGCTGGCGAGGATCGCCTTGACGATGCGCCGCATCGATGCGTCCAGGCCGCCGGGCGTGTCCAGTTCCAGCACCACCAGTTGCGCGCCGTCCTCGGCGGCACGCTCGATGCCGCGCACCAGGTAATCGGCGCTGGCCGGGCCGATCGCACCATCCACCGAGAGCACCCGAACCGGGCCGGAGGCCGCGAAACAGGCCGGGCCGGCGAAGCACAACAACAGCGCCAGCGCGAGCCGGCACGGCATCCGCATATCGACCTCCCCGACCGCCCGGCCGGGCCACCCCGGGACGAAGGTGCTCGTCCCGCGCACCGGGCCGGCAAGCGACCGGCCCCGCCGCGCACTTCTCAGTCTAGTTCAGTGGCTCTCGCCTTCCCCGCGCGTGTCCGGATCGGCAAATCCCTCAACATGCCAACTTTTTAGCGACGAAATGATGGCACTCGCCACAGGAATTCATTAATCTTCGCGGCCGCAGCGGGCAGGCCGCCTGGCGCCCGACCCCATCCGGCTTCCGGCGGCCTCCCGCGGCCCTTGTCCTTTCTTCGCCAGACGAAGCCGGTATGCGCAAGACATAACTTGTCACAATCGCCTGCCCATCATGTGCCGGTCATCCCCAGCGCGGACCCGCACCATGACCTCCGATGTCCTTCCCGCCGACGCCGTCGTCAGTGCCGCCGGCAACGCGCACAAGCCCCATCTCGAGCAGCGTCCCGGCCGCCTCACCGCCCTCGTATTCTTCGCCGTGCTCGCCACCGGACTGCTGTTCAGCGCCTACAGCCTGATGCAGGACGTCGATGACGTCGGTTCCGCGATCACCACCTGGACGCCCTTCCTGCTGCTCGGCGTGGCCCTGCTGATCGCCCTCGGCTTCGAGTTCGTCAACGGCTTCCACGACACCGCCAACGCGGTGGCCACGGTGATCTACACCCACTCGCTGCCGCCGCACTTCGCGGTGGTCTGGTCGGGTTGCTTCAACTTTCTCGGCGTATTGCTCTCCAGCGGCGCGGTGGCCTTCGGCATCATCGCCCTGCTGCCGGTGGAACTGATCCTGCAGGTCGGTTCCTCGGCCGGCTTCGCCATGGTCTTCGCCCTGCTGATCGCCGCCATCCTGTGGAACCTCGGGACCTGGTGGCTGGGCCTGCCGGCGTCGTCCTCGCACACCCTGATCGGCTCGATCATCGGCGTCGGCGTGGCCAACGCGCTGATGCATGGGCGCGATGGCACCAGCGGGGTGGACTGGGGCCAGGCGACCAAGGTCGGCTACTCCCTGCTGCTCTCGCCGCTGATCGGCTTCGCCTGCGCCGCCCTGTTGCTCCTGGCGCTGCGCCTGCTGGTGAAGAACCGCGCGCTGTACAAGGCGCCGAAGGGCAAGGCGCCGCCGCCCTGGTGGATCCGCGGCCTGCTGATCCTGACCTGTACCGGGGTGTCCTTCGCCCACGGCTCCAACGACGGACAAAAAGGCATGGGCCTGATCATGCTGATCCTGGTCGGCACCCTGCCGATGGCCTACGCCCTGAACCGCACCATGCCGGCGGACCAGGCGGTGCAGTTCGCCGCCGTCGCCGAGGTCACCCAGCAAGCGCTGGTGAAGAGCGCGCCGCAACCGGCGCCGGCCGATCCGCGCCAGGTACTCTCCGACTACGTGCGCAGCAAGCAGGCATCGCCTGAGCTGATCCCGGCGCTGGCCGCCCTGGCCGGCTCGATCGGCCAGGAAGTGAAAGGCTATGGCGCGTTCTCGCGGATACCGGCGGAAGCCATGGGCAACGTGCGCAACGACATGTACCTGACCTCCGAGGCGATCCGCCTGATGGACAAGGACGGCGTCGGCCGCTTCGACGCCGACACCCACGGCAAGTTGCAGGCGTTCAAGCGGAAGATCGACGATGCCACCAAGTTCATCCCGCTATGGGTGAAGATCGCCGTGGCCATCGCCCTCGGCCTGGGCACCATGGTCGGCTGGAAACGCATCGTGGTGACGGTCGGCGAGAAGATCGGCAAGACCCACCTGACCTACGCCCAGGGCGCCTCGGCGGAAACCGTGGCGATGCTGACCATTGGCGCGGCGGACCTGTATGGCTTGCCGGTCTCCACCACCCATGTGCTGTCTTCCGGGGTGGCCGGGACCATGGCGGCGAACGGTTCGGGACTACAGTGGAAGACCATCCGCAAGCTGCTGATGGCCTGGGTGCTGACGCTGCCGGCGGCGATCCTGCTCTCGGCCTCGCTCTACTGGCTGCTCACCCGGCTGTTCTGAAACACGGCGGCCGGCATGGGTGCCGGCCGCTCGTCGCGCCGCTCAGGGCAGGACTTCGTCTTCCTTGAACTGGTCCTTGATGTAGGTGATCTCGGTCTTGCCGTGGGGCGCCGGCAGGCCGTCCGGGCCGAGGTTGACGAAGACCATCTTGTCGATGGTGAGGATGCTCTTGCGGGTGATCTTGTTGCGCACGTGGCAGGTCATGGTCAGCGAGGTACGACCGAAGTCGGTGGCGGTGATGCCCAGCTCGATGATGTCGCCCTGGCGCGCCGAGCTGACGAAGTTGATCTCGGAAATGTACTTGGTGACCACGCGCTGGTTGCCCAGCTGGATGATCGCGTAGATCGCCGCTTCTTCGTCGATCCAGCGCAGCAGGCTGCCGCCGAACAGGGTGCCGTTGGGGTTGAGATCTTCTGGCTTGACCCACTTGCGGGTGTGGAAATTCATGTGAACTCCTGGTGTGGTGCTCCGCGGCCGCCATCCTGGCCGTCGTGGAGGATGCCCGGCGGTATCGCCGCCGCGGCTCCGCGGGACCCGGCGGATCGGCCCGGTCCCGGGGCGGCGCGTCCTGCCTGCGCCGCCCGATGTTCCTGCGCGTTCAGCCCAGCCCGTTGGCCTCGCGGTACTGCCTGGCCTCTTCCACCAGCCAGTCGCGGAAGGCATTGAGCATCGCCGATTCGACCCTGCGCTCGGGAATGATCAGGTAATACGCATTCTCGCTCAAATAGGCATGTTGCATGGGCACGATAAGCCTTCCGTCGGCCAGCTCGTCCTGGATCAGGAAGGGCGGTATGAGGGCCACGCCCATGCCGTGCATGGCCGCCTGGGCAAGCATGGAGAACAGCTCGTAGCGCGGCCCGCTCATGTCGTGGGCGACGTTCAGTCCCTGGGAGTGAAACCACTGGCGCCAAGCGTAGGGCCGGGTGCTCTGCTGCATCAGCGGCAGCCCGGCGACCTGCTCGGCGCTCAGCGTTCGACGCCCGCCCAGCAGCTCCGGGCTGCACACCGGCACCGGATTCTCGCGCATCAGGAAATGCGAGACGGTACCCGACCAGTCGGCGTCGCCGAAGTACAGCGCGGCGTCGAACTCGGTGTCGGCGAAGAGGAACGGGCGGGTGCGGTTGGTCAGGTTGATCGTGACCTCCGGGTGCAGCCGCTGGAAGCGCTTGAGCCGCGGCAACAGCCATTGGGTGCCGAAGGTCGGCACCACCGCCAGTTCGATCGCGCCGCCGCCCTGGTGCCCCATCACCGCCAGGGTGTCGCGCTCCACCGCGTCGAGGCGTACCGCCACCCGCCGGCTATAGGACAGCCCGGCCTCGGTGAGCTTGACCCCGCGCCGCGAGCGACGGAACAGCTCGACACCGAGGAACTCCTCGAGCGTGGCGATCTGCCGGCAGATCGCGCTCTGGGTCAGGGACAACTCCTCCGCCGCCTTGGTGAAGCTCTCGTGGCGCGCGGCGGACTCGAAGCTGACCAGCGCGGCGGTGGAAGGGATCTTGCGTCGCATGGAGGACTCCGGAGTGCCGGTTTCGCATCTATGACGCCCAGGTCACGATTCCTCGCGCCTCTTCAAGGGCATGAAATACGAGACTCATTTTCTCGGAGTGAGAAAATAGCACAAGTGCGTGCGAATTCCTCGTTTGCCGCCCCATTCGCTAGGCTCTTAGGATGCTTCCATTCCGGCTGGCCCACGCCAGCCTCCGCTACCGCTTGACGAGGATGTACGCATGGCCACCAAAGCTAGCTTCAACTGGGAAGATCCCCTGCTGCTGGACCAGCAGCTCACCGAAGAAGAGCGCATGGTTCGCGACAGCGCCCAGCAGTTCGCCCAGGACAAGCTGGCCCCGCGCGTGCTCGAAGCCTTCCGCCACGAACAGACCGACCCGAAGATCTTCCGCGAGATGGGCGAGACCGGCCTGCTCGGCGCGACCATTCCCGAAGCCTACGGCGGCAGCGGCCTCAACTACGTCTGCTATGGCCTGATCGCTCGCGAAGTCGAGCGCGTCGACTCCGGCTATCGCTCGATGATGAGCGTGCAGTCCTCGCTGGTAATGGTGCCGATCCATGAATTCGGCAACGAAGCCACCCGGCAGAAGTACCTGCCCAAGCTGGCCAGCGGCGAATACATCGGCTGCTTCGGCCTGACCGAGCCGAACCACGGTTCCGACCCGGGCTCGATGGTCACCCGGGCGAAGAAGGTCGACGGCGGCTATCGCCTGAGCGGCAGCAAGATGTGGATCACCAACAGCCCGATCGCCGACGTCTTCGTGGTCTGGGCCAAGGACGACGAAGGGCAGATCCGCGGTTTCGTCCTCGAGAAGGGCTGGGAAGGCCTGAGCGCCCCGGCGATCCATGGCAAGGTCGGCCTGCGCGCCTCGATCACCGGCGAGATCGTGATGGACAACGTATTCGTTCCGGAAGAGAACGCCTTCCCCGAGGTGCGCGGCCTGCGCGGTCCGTTCACCTGCCTGAACTCGGCGCGCTACGGCATCTCCTGGGGCGCCCTGGGCGCCGCCGAATTCTGCTGGCACACCGCCCGCCAGTACGTGCTCGACCGCCAGCAGTTCGGCCGCCCGCTGGCCGCCAACCAACTGATCCAGAAGAAGCTGGCCGACATGCAGACCGAGATCACCCTGGCCCTGCAAGGCTGCCTGCGCCTGGGGCGGATGAAGGACGAAGGCACCGCGGCGGTGGAAATCACCTCGATCATGAAGCGCAACAGCTGCGGCAAGGCCCTCGACATCGCCCGCCTGGCCCGCGACATGCTGGGCGGCAACGGCATCTCCGACGAGTTCGGCATCGCCCGCCACCTGGTCAACCTGGAAGTGGTGAACACCTACGAGGGCACCCACGATGTCCACGCGCTGATCCTCGGCCGCGCGCAGACCGGCATCCAGGCATTCTTCTGAGCCACCGAGCAACACCCCGGCGCGCTTTTTCACGGTAGCGCGCCGGCCGCCGGGGAGACGGGCAAGGAACCCGTCTTCCCGGCCATTTCCGTTTCCAGCCCCCAGCAGCGAGAACCGTCATGCCCGGCGCCCTTTCCCATATCCGCGTACTCGACCTGTCCCGCGTCCTGGCCGGCCCCTGGGCCGGGCAGATTCTCGCCGACCTCGGCGCCGAGGTGATCAAGATCGAGCGCCCCGGCAGCGGCGACGACACCCGCGCCTGGGGCCCGCCGTTCCTCAAGGATGCCGAAGGCAACGACACCAGCGAGGCGGCCTACTACCTGTCGGCCAACCGCAACAAGAAGTCGGTGACGGTGGACTTCACCCAGCCGGAAGGCCAGCGCATCGTTCGCGAATTGGCGGCCAAGGCCGACATCCTGCTGGAGAACTTCAAGGTCGGCGGGCTCAAGGCCTATGGCCTCGACTATGAATCGCTGAAGCAGGTCAACCCGAAGCTGATCTACTGTTCGATCACCGGTTTCGGCCAGTCCGGCCCCTATGCCAAGCGCGCCGGCTATGACTTCATGATCCAGGGCCTGGGCGGCCTGATGAGCCTCACCGGGCGCGCCGACAACGAGGAAGGCGCCGGTCCGGTGAAGGTCGGCGTGGCGCTGACCGATATCCTCACCGGGCTGTACTCCTCCACCGCGGTGCTCGCCGCCCTCGCCCACCGCGACGTCAGCGGCATCGGCCAGCACATCGACATGGCCCTGCTCGACGTGCAGGTCGCCTGCCTGGCCAACCAGACCCTCAACTACCTGACCACCGGCGTGCCGCCGCGGCGCCTGGGCAACGCACACCCGAACATCGTGCCGTACCAGGACTTCCCCACCGCCGACGGCGACATGATCCTCACGGTCGGCAACGACAGCCAGTTCCGCAAGTTCGCCGAGCTGGCAGACCACCCGGAATGGGCCGACGACCCGCGCTTCGCCACCAACAAGGCGCGGGTGGCCAACCGCGAGGTGCTGATCCCGCTGATCCGCCAGGCCACGGTGCTGCACACCACCGCCGAGTGGATTCTTTCCCTGGAGCGCGCCGGCGTGCCCTGCGGGCCGATCAACGACCTGGCGCAGGTGTTCGCCGACCCGCAGGTGCAGGCCCGCGGCCTGCGCGTGGAGCTACCGCACCCGCTGGCCGGCACGGTGCCGCAGGTGGCCAGCCCGATCCGCCTGTCCGAGACGCCGGTGGAATACCGCAACCCGCCGCCCACCCTCGGCCAGCACACCGACGAGGTCCTCGAGGACGAGGAGAAGACCATCGGCGTGGTGCTCGGCGCGCTCGGGCAGAAATGGTTCGACCTGTCCCTGCGCGGCGTCGAGGCACACGCCGGGCCAACGCCGATGCAC
>NZ_SCND01000135.1:0-14280 GCF_005503585.1 Pseudomonas sp. 2VD | reverse complement strand
TCGGCGAGGAATTCGTCCATGCGCATGCCGGCGGCCACCAGCATGCCGTCGGTCCAGGCGCCGCTGCCGACCGGCAACGGCTGCGGAACGCCGAGTCGCTCGCGGTCGAAGTCCAGCTGCCGGCCGCTGGGCAGCAGCAGGCCTTGGCCGGCGTGGTTCTCCACCTGCACCGCGCCTTCGTGGACGGCGACGCGGGTGCGTCCGGCGAACTGGCGCACGTCGAACCGGGTGCCCACCGGTCGCAGCCGGCCTTCCGCGCTGTACACGTGCAGCGGGCGCGGGTCCTGGCCGGTGCTGAGCTGGATTTCCCCGCGCAGCAGGAGCAGGCGCCGTTCGCCGGCATCGAAGCGTACATCCACCGCCGTGTCGCTGTTCAGCTCGAGGCGACTGCCGTCGGCCAGGGCCAGGCGCCGGCGTTCGCCGACGCCGGTGGCATAGTCGGCGCTCCAGCGCTGCAGGCTGCCGCTCTCGCGCAGGCCCCAGGCGCTGCCGCCGGCGGCCAGGACCAGCAGCAGGGTCTTCAGCGCGCGCCGGCGTTGCGGCGAATGCGGTGCGTTGATGGCGGCCAGGGCCAGTGGCGTGCCTATCCCGGCCAGGCGCTGGTTGACCGCCTCAATGTGGCGCCAGGCCTGCTCGTGTTCCGGGGCCGCCTGGCGCCAGCGCTGCCAGGCCTGGCGCAGGCGTTCGTCGTCGGCGCCGCCCTGCAGCTCGACCAGCCAGCGCACGGCCTGTTCGGCCACCTGCGGCGGCACCTTGGGTGCGGCGGGCAGGCTCATGGCAGCTCGGCGAAGTAGCAGCGTTGCGCAGCCTTGAGCATGTAGCGCTTGACGCTGCTCAGGGAGATGCCCAGCTGCGTGGCGATCTCGGCGTAGCCCAGGCCGTCGAGCTGGGCCAGCAGGAAGGTCTCCTTGGCCAGCGGCGGTAGGCCGTCGAGCAGGCGGTCCAGCTCGACCAGGGTCTCCAGGACGATGGCGCGGGTCTCTTCGCTGGGGACTTCCCGCTCGGGCAGGCTGGCCAGGGCTTCCAGGTAGGCGCGCTCGACGTCCTGGCGGCGGTAGTGGTTGCACAGCACGCGGCGGGCGATGGTGGTGAGGAAGGCGCGCGGTTCGTCGATGCGCGCGGCCTGGCGCGAAACCAGGACCTTGACGAAGGTGTCCTGGGCCAGGTCGGCGGCGTTCTGCGGGCAGCCGAGGCGGCGCCGCAGCCAGCCCGTGAGCCAGTGGTGGTGGTCGCTGTAGAGGGTATGCAACGCGGCCGCGTGGGCGAGGTCGGCGCTCGACACCTGGACATTCCCGGAGCAGAAGGATTAACGAATGATAATAGTTATCATTTTATGCTGCGGGAATGCCTGCCTACAACCGCAGGCTGTCGGCGCCTGGCTTTCAGGAGGCTTTCAGGGCGGCGCGGTACTGCCCCGGGGTGGCGCCATGGGCTTCGCGGAAGCGCCGGTTGAAATGGCTCGGACTGGCGAAGCCGCAGGCCAGCGAGACCTCCTGGAGCGACTGCGCGGAGTACGCCAGCAGGTCGCGGGCCCGCGCCAGGCGTCGTTCCAGCACGTAGCGGTGCGGCGGCAGGCCGAAGGAGACGCGGAACATGCGCGCGAAGTGGTACTCGGAGAGCGCCGCCAGCTCCGCCAGCGACCCCAGTTCCAGCGGCTGCTCCAGGTGGCTTTCGATGTAGTCGGCCAGGCGCCGCCGCACGTGCGCGGCCAGCCCGCCCTGCCAGCGTACGTCGGTACGCCTGCCGCACCCGGTGAGCAGCAGGTGGTCCACCGCCTGGTGGGCGAGGCTGGTGCATAGCAGGCGCTCGCCGGGTTCGTTCCAGTCCTGTCGTTCCAGGGTCCGGCACAGGGCGGCCAGCGGCTCGTCCTGGATGTAGGTGCGCTCCTCCAGTTGCAGGCTGCGTGGTTCGCAATCGAGGGTGCGTACCGCCGCGCCGGCCAGGCGTTCCGGGCTGATGTACAGGTGCATGAAGCCCAGGCCGCGTGTCACCGCCCAGTCGGAGTGGTGTTCGGCCGGCATCACGCAGAAGCGATCGGGGCCGCCATAGAGCCCGGGACGATCGCGGCGGAAGGTCTGCCAGCCGCCCTGCAGGTAGAGCGACAGGGTGTGATGGCCGGGGTCGCTGTAGCCGAGGATCTCCGCTTCGTCGCGGTACCAATGGGCGAGCGCCAGGCCGTCGCTGAGCGTGCTGCTGCGCAGCAGGCGCGCATTGGAGGTCCGGTCGAGGGTGCGGAATACCTGGAAATCGCTGGGTTGGTGCATGCCGGCCATGCTACCCGCGCCCGGACGCTGCCGCGAGAGGCGGCGGATGAAAAGCGCAAGAATGGACAATGGTCGCGCCCGGCTTCGCCCGCAGACTGACGGCATCCTGTCGTTGCGGAGTCGCCATGAATCTTTCGCTGTACCTGCTCACCGTGCTCATCTGGGGCACCACCTGGATCGCCATCAAACTGCAGATGGGCCCGGTGGCGATCACCCTGTCGATCGCCTACCGCTTCGCCCTGGCGGCGCTGGTGCTGTTCGCCGTGCTGCTGCTCGGCCGCCGCCTGCAAAGGCTCGACGCACGGGGCCAACGCCTGTGCATGGCCCAGGGCGTATGCCTGTTCTGCCTGAATTTCATCTGCTTCTATACCGCCAGCCAGTGGATTCCCAGCGGCCTGGTGGCCGTGGTGTTCTCCACCGCCACCCTGTGGAATGCGCTGAACGCCCGCCTGTGGTTCGGCCAGCGCATCGCGTCGAACGTGATGGCCGGTGGCGGTCTCGGCCTGCTCGGTCTGGGGCTGCTGTTCTGGCCGGAATTGGTGGGTCACCAGGCCACCCCGGAAACCTTCTACGGCCTCGGCCTGGCCCTGCTAGGCACGCTGTGCTTCTCCACCGGCAACATGCTTTCCAGCCTGCAACAGAAGGCCGGGATCCGCCCGCTCACCGGCAATGCCTGGAGCATGCTCTACGGCACCCTGATCCTCCTGGCGCTGTGCCTGTTCCAGGGCGTGCCGCTGAGTTTCGACTGGAGCGCGCGCTACGTCGGCTCGCTGCTATACCTGGCGATCCCCGGCTCGGTGATCGGCTTCACCGCCTACCTGACCCTGGTCGGGCGCATGGGCCCGGATCGCGCCGCCTACTGCACCGTGCTGTTCCCGGTGGTGGCGCTGAACATCTCGGCCTTCGCCGAGGGCTACCGCTGGACCGCACCGGCGCTGGCCGGGCTGGTCCTGGTGATGCTCGGCAACGTCTTGGTGTTCCGCAAGGCGAAGGCGCCGGCGCTGGCCGGGCCGGCGCGCTCGACCTAGCGGAGAGCGAGGCGCGCTCAGCCGCGTCGCCACACCTGTGGATTGACCAGGTCCAGCGGCCGCTCGCCGCGCAGGGCCGCCTCGAAGTTCTGCAGCGCCCGCTCGGCCATGGCCCGGCGGGTCTCGTGGGTGGCCGAGCCGATGTGCGGCAGGGTCACCACGTTGTCCAGGGCGAACAGCGGCGATTCGGCCAGCGGTTCCTTCTCGTAGACATCCAGGCCGGCGCCGAGGATGCGTTTCTCCCGCAGGGCGGCGACCAGCGCGGCCTCGTCGACCACCTGGCCGCGGGCGACGTTGACCAGGATCGCCGAGGGCTTCATCAGGCCCAGTTCGCGCGCGCCGATCAACCGCCGGGTCTGCGCTCCCAGCGGCACCACCACGCAGACGAAGTCGGCCTCGCCGAGCAGTTCGTCGAAGCCGAGGAAGCGCGCGCCGAGTTCCTGTTCCAGTTCCGGCTTGCGGTTGTTGCCGTGGTAGAGCACCTGCATGCCGAAGCCGAAACGGCCGCGCCGGGCGATGGCCGCGCCGATCCGGCCGAGGCCGAGGATGCCGAGTTTCTTGCCATGCACGTCGGTGCCGAACTGCGGGGCATCGACGGTGCGCTTCCAGTTCCCGGCCTTGACCCAGGCGTCCAGTTCGGCGACCCGTCGCGCGGCGCTGATCAGCAGGGCGAAGCCGAGGTCGGCGGTGGTCTCGGTGAGGACGTCGGGCGTGTTGGTGAGAGCGATGCCGCGGCGGTTCAGGTAGTCCAAGTCATAGTTGTCGTAGCCGACCGAGACGCTGGAGATGACTTCCAGCTGCTTCGCCTGTTCCAGTTGCCTGGCGCCGAGCGGCCGGCCGACGCCGATCATGCCGTGGGTATCGGGCAGGGCGGCGGCGTACTGGGCGTCGATGTCGCCCTGTTTCGGTTCGAGCACGCGGACGTTGAACTGGCGTTGCAGGCGTTCGAGATGCTCGGGGGCGAGGCGACTGAAGACGAAGACGTTCTTTTTCATGACGGGACTCTGCAAGCGGGAGCGAAAGCGCCGACCATACCACCGCCATCGAAGCGGCGGGCAGGGGCCCGCCACTGGGCGGGCGATTATCGGCTCAGGAGGGTCTTCCGAGTTCCAGGCCCAGCTCCACCAGCGCCGCTTCGTCGCGCTGGAGCAGGCCGGGCAGGCTTTCCTTGAGGTATTCCACCCAGGTCTTGATCTTCGCGTCGAGATACTGCCGCGAAGGGTACAGCGCATAGACGTTGAGCTGTTGCAGGCGGTGTTGCGGCAGGACCCGCACCAGGGTGCCCTTGCCCAGGTCCTCGATGGCCGAATACACCGGCAGGATACCGATGCCCAGCCCGGAGCGGATCGCCTCGGTCATGGCGTCGCCGACATTGACCTGGAACGGCGAGGCGCCGATGGAGACCATTTCCTGGCCGTTGGGGCCGTCGAACAGCCAGCGATCCAGCGGCACCACCGGGCTGACCAGCCGTAGGCAGTCGTGGCTGGCCAGCTCCGAAGGCTCGCTCGGCGTGCCGTTCAGGCGCAGGTACTCCGGCGAGGCGCAAAGAATGCTGTAGGTCTCGCCGATGCGCTGGGAAATGAAGCCGGAATCGGGCAGCTCGGAGGCCACCACGATGGCCACGTCGAAGCCCTCGTCGAGCAGGTCCGGCACGCGGTTGGCCATGGTCAGGTCGAAGGTCACGTCGCGGTACTGCTGGCGGTAGCCGGCGATGGCGCGGATCACGTAGTGCTGGCCGATGCCGGTCATCGAATGCAGCTTCAGCTTGCCGGCGGGGCGGGCATGGGCGTCGCTCGCTTCGGCCTCGGCTTCCTCGACGTAGGCGAGGATCTGCTCGCAGCGCAGCAGGTAGCGCTGGCCGGCCTCGGTGAGGGCGATGCGACGAGTGGTACGGTTGAGCAGGCGGGTGCGCAGGTGCGTCTCGAGGTTGGCCACCGCCCGCGAGACATAGGCGGTGGTGGTGTTGAGCTGCTGGGACGCCGCGGTGAAGCTTCCGGTTTCCGCCACGCAGACGAAGGCTCGCATGTTTTGCAGGGTGTCCATCGACGGGGCCTCCTAGGCACGCGCAGAAGTGTGTCAGATTGTTGCGAGGGCGGATTATTTCACATTACGCAATAAACAATCGCACTTGAGCCAGCTTATCAGCAGCCGCCAGCCTCTTAAAATTCATCGGCCCCCGAGCGCACGAACGCTCGAGCGGGTTGAACGGCGCCCGTACCGTTCAAATTCCGTGCTTCGCCCCTCCAGGATCAGACAACGTGCCGCGTGCTCTCAGGAAGGAACTGACCTTGGTCGGCTCCTTCGTCGGTTTTCTCGTCGTTTTCTCCGCAATATCCGGTTGTGTCAGTACAGGCGATATCGCCCCCCAGGCCGCCACGCTCGACGCCAACGCCCTGGCCACCGACCATGCGATCCAGGCTGCCGCCCGCGAGGCCGGCTGGCCGCAGGCGCAGTGGTGGAAGGTGTATGCCGATCCGCAGCTGGACGCCTGGATCGAGAAGGCGCTGGACGGCAATCCAGGCCTGGCGGTAGCCCATGCGCGGGTACGCCAGGCGAAGTCCATGGCCGGGCTGGTGGAGTCCATCGAGTCGCCGCAGATCGAGGGCAAGGGCTCGCTGGTCCGCCACCGCTGGCCGGACGACTATTTCTACGGCCCCGGCGACCTGGCGCGGACCACTTCCTGGAACAACTCCACCGAGATCGGCCTGAACTACAAGCTCGATCTCTGGGGGCGCGACCGCAGCGACAGCGAGCGCGCCGTCGACCTGGCCCACATGGCCGCCGCCGAGGCGCGCCAGGCGCAGCTCGAGCTGGAGGGCAACATCGTGCGCGCCTACGTCCAGCTCTCGTTGCAGTACGCCGAGATGGACATCGCCAAGGCCATGCTGCAACAGCAGCGCGACATCCTCGCCCTGGCCCAGCGTCGCCTGCGCGGCGGCATCGGCACGCATTTCGAGGTCAGCCAGGCGGAAGTGCCGCTGCCCGAGACCGAGCGCCGCATCGAGGTGATCGACGAAGAAATCCAGCTCACCCGCAACCTGCTCGCCGCCCTGGCCGGCAAGGGCCCGGGCGAGGGCCGCACGATCCGCCGGCCAAGCCTGAACCTGGCGGCGCAGCCGAGCCTGCCCAGCGCCTTGCCGGCCGAACTGCTCGGTCGCCGCCCGGATGTGGTCGCCCGCCGCTGGCAGGTCGCCGCCCTGGCCAAGGGCGTGGACGTGGCGCGCGCCGACTTCTACCCCAACGTCGACCTGATGGCCTCGGTCGGCTTCAGTGCCGTCGGCGGCGGCATGCTGGAGTTCTTCCGCAGCGCCAAGTACACCTACAGCGCCGGCCCGGCGGTGACCCTGCCGATCTTCGACGGCGGCCGCCTGCGTTCGCAGTTGGGCGAGGCGGCGGCCGGCTACGACGCGGCGGTGGAGCAATACAACCAGACCCTGGTGGATGCGCTGAAGAACATTTCCGACCAGTTGATCCGCCTGCATTCGGTGGACATCCAGAAGGACTTCGCCGCGCAATCGGTGGCTTCCGCGCAGAAGACCTACGATATCGCCACCCTGGCCTACCAGCGCGGCCTCACCGATTACCTCAACGTGCTCAACGCGCAGACCCGGCTGTTCCAGCAGCAACTGGTCCAGGAGCAGGTGCAGGCCGCCCGGCTGGCCGCCCACGCCAGCCTGCTCACCGCCCTCGGCGGCGGCGTCGGGGCCGGCGCCGATACGCCGGCGCAGCGGAAGCTGGCGCCGGAGAACGTCCCGGTCAGAGCGGTGTCTTTGCGATGAGTGGCCGCTCCGCTGGTTTCGCCCTGCCCAGCCGCGACGAGTGGCGGCGCGCGCTGGCCGAGTGGGCGCGCAGCGACGGGGCGACCTGGATCTACGTGTTCAAGGTGCTCTGCGCGGCCTTCCTAACCCTCTGGCTGGCGATGCGCCTGGAGTTGCCGCAACCGAGCACGGCGACCATCACCGTGTTCATCGTCATGCAGCCGCAGAGCGGCCAGGTGTTCGCCAAGAGCTTCTACCGCATCCTCGGCACCCTGGTCGGCCTCAGCGTGATGGTCACCCTGATCGCCCTGTTCGCCCAGGAGCGGGTGCTGTTCCTGCTCAGCTCGGCGATCTGGATCGGTCTCTGCACCGCCGGGGCCGCCCGCTACCGTGACTTCCGCTCCTACGCCTGCGTGCTCGCCGGCTACACCGCGACGCTGATCGGCATCCCCGCCACCAGCCATCCGGAAGGCGCCTTCATGCAGGCGATCTGGCGGGTCCTGGAAATCAGCCTGGCGATTCTCTGCTCGGGGGTGGTCAGCGCGGTGATCATGCCGCAGACCACCAGCGCGGCGATGCGCAATGCGCTGTACGTGCGCTTCGGCCTGTTCGCTGCGTTCGTCCTCGACAGCCTGCGCGGGGTCGGCGGGCGCGAGCGCTTCGAAAGCAGCAACGTGGCCTTCGCCGCCCAGGCCGTGGGCCTGGAGACGATGCGCGCGGCGAGCGCCTTCGAGGATCCGCACATGCGCCTGCGCAATGGCCGGCTGATTCGCCTGAGCAGCGAGTTCATGGCCATGAATACCCGTTTCCACGCCCTCCACCAACTGCTCGAACGCCTGCGCGCGCAGGGCTCCACCCAGGTGCTGGAAGCGTTCGAACCGTGCCTGGAGGAAATCACCGGGCTGCTCGAGGAGATCCGTGGCCGCGCCGTCACCGACCATGACGCCGAGCGCTTCGCCCAGCGCCTCGCCGACTGCCGCGAACGCCTGATGGCGCGTATCCGCCAGGCGCGCGGCGAGCTGCTGGCGCGGGAGCCGGGCGAAGAGGCGCGGCTGGACTTCAATACCGCCGCCGAGCTGCTCTACCGTTTCGCCGAGGAAATGCACGACTACGCCCTGACCCATGCCTCGCTGGCCGCCCACCGCCACGAGCGCGAGCAGTGGAAGGACGCCTTCACCGCCAAGGCCAACGCGGTGGCGGCGGCAGTGGCGGGGATGCGCACCGGGTTGATGATCCTGCTGTTCGGCTGCTTCTGGATCTACAGCACCTGGCCCAGCGGCGGCACCTTCGCCCTCAACGCGGTGGCGGTCTCGGCGCTGGCCTCGGCGGCGCCGAACCCGAAGAAGGTCGCCATGCAGATGGCCATCGGCACCATGGCGGCGGCGCTGCTCGGCTTCAGCGAGATGTTCTTCGTCTACCCGCACATCGACGGTTTCCCGCTGCTGTGCCTGGTGCTGGCGCCGGTGTTCGCCCTCGGCGCGTTCATCTCCTCGCGGCCGCAGTGGGCCGGCTACGGTCTCGGCCTGCTGGTGTTCTTCTGCTTCGGTTCGGTGCCGGCGAACCTGACCGTCTACGACCCGGCCCACGTGATCAACGAGTACATCGCCCTGATCCTCTCGATGCTGCTCTCGGCCGCGGCCGCCGCGGTCATTCTGCCGCCCAACAGCGCCTGGCTGTGGAAGCGCCTCGAGCGCGACCTGCGGATGCGCGTGGTGTTCGCCATCAGCGGCAGGAGCAGGGGGCTTGGCTCGGCCTTCGAAAGCGGCACCCGCGACCTGCTGAACCAGGCCTATGGCGTCGCTGCCGGGCGCCCGGACGTGCAGCGCGGCCTGCTGCGCTGGATGTTCCTGGTGCTCGAGGTCGGCCACGCGATCATCGAGCTGCGTCGCGAGCAGGAGCGCCTGCCGGACGAACCCTGCTACGCCGAGGCCATGCCCTGGCGCCAGGCGATCCGCGCCATGGGGCGGGCCCTGATCCGGCTGTTCGTGCGCCCCGGCGCGGAGAACCTGGAGCGCGCCCTGGCGGCCGTCGACCAGGCCATCCACGCGGCCAGGCACACCGACGAACCCTGCGCGCCGCACTTCGACAGCTCGCCGCTACGGCGGGTGCGCAGCTACCTGCACTTCATCCGTTCTTCCTTGCTCGCGCCGACCTCGCCGCTGACCGAACTGGCCGGTCGGACGAGCGGCCAAGGTACCGTCCATGCCTCGTGAAATCGCCATCCATGGGGTCTACATGCCGACCCTGACGCTGTTGTTCGTGATCGCCGCGGCGCTCACCTGGGGCCTCGACCGGATCTTCGCCTCGGTTGGCCTGTATCGCTTCACCTGGCACCCGGCGCTGTTCCGGGTCAGCCTGTTCGCCTGCCTGTACGGCGGCCTGTCCCTGACCATCTACCGCTGAGGCGGTAGCGCACCTCTTCGTTATCGTGAGCCGACCATGACCTTGAAATCCGTAATCAGCCTGCTGGCGACCCTGCTGATCCTGCTGGTCGCCGTATTCATCGGGCGGACCCTGTGGGTCAACTACATGGACACCCCTTGGACCCGCGACGGTCGCGTGCGCGCCGACGTGATCAATGTCGCCGCCGACGTTTCCGGGATCGTCGTCGACGTCCCGGTGCGCGACAACCAGTTGGTGAAGAAAGGCGACCTGCTGATGCAGATCGACCCCGACCACTACCGCATCGCGGTGAAGCAGGCCGAGTCGCTGGTCGCCTCGCGCAAGGCGACCCTGGAGATGCGCCAGCTGAACGCCCGGCGGCGCGCGGAAATGGATGAGATGGTGGTCTCCCGAGAAAGCCGCGACGACGCCCACAACACCGCCGCCGCGGCGATGGCCGACTACGAGCAGGCCAAGGCCCAGCTCGACGCCGCGCGCCTGAACCTGGAGCGCACCCGGGTGGTGGCGCAGGTCGACGGCTACGTCACCAACCTCAACGTGCACCGTGGCGACTACGCGCGGGTCGGCGAGGCGAAGATGGCGGTGATCGACAAGAACTCCTACTGGGTCTACGGCTACTTCGAGGAAACCAAGCTGCCGTACATCCGCGAAGGCGACCCGGTGGACATGCAACTGATGAGCGGCGAACACCTCAAGGGCCACGTGGAAAGCATCGCCCGCGGCATCTACGACCGCGACAACCCGGAAAGCCGCGAGCTGACCGCCGACGTCAACCCCACTTTCAACTGGGTGCGCCTGGCCCAGCGCGTGCCGGTGCGGGTACACATCGACGAAGTGCCGGACGGCGTGCTGCTCTCGGCGGGGATCACCTGCACGGTGATCGTCAAGCCGCAAGGGCGCGACGACCAGGCCTCGGCGGCGCACGCGCCGGGGCGGGCCGGTTGAGTGAAAGAGGCATGGAGAAGCCCGGCGGATGCCGGGCTTTTTCGTTTCGGCGGGGCGGAAGAGGGCGCCACTCGCCAGGAATACGCTGCGGTTGGCGGCTGCCGGCGGTGAATATCCACCCGGCGGCCTACGCTCCGACCTGTTCGGCCGGCGACACGATCAGGCCCTTGCCGCCGCGCGAGCGGCCGGAGCTGAGGTAGTCGGCGATGGATTCCTGGGTGACCTCGCCGAGGAACTGCTGGTCCGGGTCGAGCACCGGCAGCCAGGAGCTGTTGAACTCGTACATCCGCGACAACAGGATGCGCAGGTGCTCGTCGTGGCTGGCGGTGACCCGGAACGGGGTGATGAACGGTTCGCAGGTGCCTTCCTGGCGGCGCAGGTCCTTGCGTCGCACGTAGCCCAGGCCCTTGCCCTGGTCATCCACCACGATCAGGTAGCGCCGGTCGTTCTCGTCCATCAGTTCCAGCGCCTCGGCCACCGGGGTCTGCGGCCGGGCGGTGACCAGGCTGCTGTCGGCGGCGTCCTCGGCGCGCACCAGGAGCAGGCGCTTGAGCGTGCTGTCCTGGCCGGTGAAGGCGCTGACGAACTCGTCCGCCGGGTGCGCCAGCAGGGTATCCGGGTGGTCGTACTGGAGCAGCCGGCCGCTCTTGAACACCGCCACCTTGTCGCCCAGCTTGATGGCTTCGTCGATGTCGTGGCTGACCATGATCACGGTCATGCCGAGCTTGCGCTGCATCTCGAAGAACTCGTTCTGGATCGACTCGCGGTTGATCGGATCGACCGCGCCGAACGGCTCGTCCATCAGCAGCAGCGGCGCGTCCGCCGCCAGCGCGCGGATCACCCCGACGCGCTGCTGCTGGCCGCCGGAGAGTTCGCGCGGGTAGCGTTGCAGGTACTGCTTGGGCTCCAGCTTGACCATGCTCATCAGCTCGCGGGCCTTCTCCTTGCAGCGCGCCTTGTCCCAGCCGAGCAGGCGCGGCACGACCATGATGTTTTCCTCGATGGTCATGTTCGGGAACAGGCCGATCTGCTGGATCACGTAGCCGATGTGGCGGCGCAGGGTGACTTCGTCGAGGTCCGCGGTGTCCTGGCCGTCGATCAGCACGCGGCCGGAGGTCGGCGGGATGATCCGGTTGATCATCTTCAGGGTGGTGGTCTTGCCGCAGCCGGAGGGGCCGAGGAAGACGCAGATCTCGCCTTTCTCCACGGTCAGGCTGACGGAATCGACGGCGCGGAACTCCTTGCCGTTCTTCTGGGTGAAGGTCTTGCTGAGCTTGTCCAGTTCGATCATGTTCGGCTCCTGTCAGTGCGCGCTGGCGCGCAGTCCCTTGGGGGTGAGGATGCGTTGCAGCCATTGCAGCAGCAGGTCGGCGACGATGGCCAGGAGGCTGACCAGTACCGCGCCGACCACCAGCATCGGCATGTTGCTCTGGCTGATGGAAGTGAGGATCAGCACGCCCAGGCCGCCGGCGCCGATCACCGCGGCGATGGTCATCACGCCGATGTTCATCACCACGGCGGTGCGTACGCCGGCGAGGATCACCGGCACCGCGAGGGGAATGTCGACCATCCGCAGGCGTTGCCAGAAGGTCATGCCGATGCCCTTGCCGGCCTCGCGGATGCCCGCTTCGACGCCGGTCAGGGCGAGGTAGGTGTTGCGCAGGATCGGCAGCAGCGAATAGAGGAACACCGCGGTGATCGCCGGCAGCGGCCCGAGGCCCTGGCCGAATACCGAGTAGACCGGCATCAGCAGGCCGAACAGGGCGATCGAGGGGATGGTCAGCATCACCGTGGCGGCGCCCTGCAACGGGCCGGCCAGCCACGTGAAGCGGGTCATCAGCACGCCCAGCGGCACGCCGACGAGGATCGCCAGGCCTACGGCGACCAGTACCAGCAGCAGGTGCTGGAGGGTGAGCTGGCCGACCTGGGACCAGTCGAGATGGGAAAGCACGCTGAAGAAGTCCATTACTGGCTACCTCCCTGGCCGGCCTGGCCGTCGTCGAGCAGGCGGTGTTCGCGGAGGAAGTCGGCGGCGACCTTCTGTGGCGTCTGCTGCTCGATATCGACCCGCGCGTTGAGCGCCTGCATGGTGGCGTCGTCGAGCCGCTCGATGATCGGATCGAACAGCGTGGCGAACTCCGGATGGCGCTGCATGACCTCCTTACGCACCACCGGGGCGGCGTTGTAGAAGGGGAAGTACTGCTTGTCGTCCTTCAGCACGCGCAGCTTGAAATCCTTCAGGCGGCCGTCGGTGGTGTAGACGAGGCCGAGGAACACCTGGCGGTTCTTCAGCGCGGTGTAGACCAGCCCGGCGTCCATCTGGCGGATGTCGTTGCGGGTGAAGTGCAGGCCGTACAGCTCGCTCATGGGGCCGAGGCCGTCGGGGCGGCCGGCGAACTCCGGGTCCATGGCGAACAGGTGGGTGCTCCCGGGCTCGGCCTCCTGCTGTTCGGCGAGCACCCACGCGAGATCGCTGACGCTCTGGATGCCCAGGCGCTCGGCCTGTTCCTCGGGCATGGCCAGGGCATAGGTGTTGTTGAAGCGGGTCGGCTTCAGCCAGACCAGGCCCTGGGCTTCGTCGAGTTGCTTGACCCGGCGGTAGGAAGCCGCGGCGTCGAGCTTCTCGTCGATGTGGTTGTAGACGATCAGCGACGAGCCGGTGTACTCCCAGACGATATCCAGCTGGCCGCTTTCCTGGGCGGCGCGGGCCAGGGTGCTGCCCAGGCCGGTGGTGACCGTCACGTCGTAGCCGCGCTTCTGCAGGAACTGCGCGGTGATGGCGGTGAGGATGCGTTGCTCGGTGAAAGTCTTGCCGCCGATGCGCAGGGTTTCCGCCTGCGCCAGGCCGGCGGCGAGCAGGCCGGCGCAGGCCAGGCAGAGTGAGCGGATCAGTCGGTTCATCAGGCCTCCTTGGCGGTCAGGCCGCGTTCCAGGAACATGCGGCTGAACAGCACCACCAGGGCGTCCAGCAGCAGGGCGAGGAGCGCCGTGCAGGCGGCGCCGAGCAGCAGTTGCTGGTGGTTGTTCAGGTAGATGCCGGGGAAGATCAGGCTGCCCAGGCTGTTGGCGCCGATCAGGAACGCCAGCGGCGCGGAGCCGACGTTCAGCGCCAGGGCCACGCGCACGCCGCCGACGATGATCGGCACCGCGTTCGGCAGTTCCACCCGCAGCAGCACCTGATTGGGCGTCATGCCGATGCCGGTGGCGGCTTCCTTCAGCGCCGGCGAGACATTGCGCAGGCCCTCGTAGGTGTTGCGCACGATCGGCAGCAGCGAGGCGAGGAACAGGGCGAGGATCGCCGGGCCGTTGCCGATGCCGATGATCGCCAGGGCGATGGCCAGCACCGCCAGCGGCGGGATGGTGTTGCCGACGTTGAACACCTGCATCAGGCGTTCGGCCTGGGCCTGCATGCCGGGACGGCTGAGCAGGATGCCGGCCGGCACGCCGACCAGCAGGGCGGCCGCCATCGAACTGAAGACCAGCACCAGGTGGGCCTGCAAGTAGAACAGCAGGTCCTCGCGGTAGTGGAGGATGGTCGCGGGGGTGATCCAGTGGATCAGCAAGGCCAGTACGGCGGCTGCGGCGCAGAGGCCGAGCAGGGCCTTGCCACAGGTTTTCACCATGGTCGGGACTCCCTTCGGAATGAGCGTTGGCTACGCTGTCGGGCGCTTCGTCGAAGCGCGGAAACAGGCCGGAAATCAAAGGCTTCGGATGGGCACCGAATTGCCGACCCTGAAAGGGTTGACCGTTCGTCGTTCGCGGAGGTTCAACGAAACGGCCATGCTTGTGCCATGACCGGGCCTGGGCAAGCGGCCGCAGCCGCCGTCTCGCCTGGGCTGGCGGCGAACGAAGAAATTTTCCCGGGGGAGCGGGCGAGAAGGG
>NZ_SCND01000134.1:0-14377 GCF_005503585.1 Pseudomonas sp. 2VD | reverse complement strand
GTGCTTTGCGGCAGCGTCGAACTGATCGGCAAGGCCCGTCGCTGGCGCAAGATGGTCGGCGGCGGGATGCGCCAGGCCGGTCTGCTGGCGGCTGCCGGCCTGTACGCCCTCGATCACCAGGTGGCACGCCTGGCCGACGACCACGCCAACGCCGCGCGCCTGGGCGACGGGCTGCGCGAACTGGGCTATGCGGTGGAGCCGGTGCAGACCAACATGGTCTACGTCGATGTCGGCGAGCGGGCGGTCGCGCTGCGCGACTTCCTCGCCGAGCGCGAGGTGCGGATCAGCGCGGCGGCGCGTTTGCGCCTGGTCACCCACCTGGACGTTTCCGCCGAGTCCATAGGACAAGTACTGGATGCCTTCGCGGCCTTTCGTCGCTCATAAGCGAAAAGGTCGGCAATAGGCAATAACTATCGCGCAAATACACTACAACCTTGCCCAAGGGCCGATATAATGCGGCCCTTTGCCGGCGATTCGTGGCCGCCAATTTTCCGTGGAAGAACCTATGAAAAGCGCTGAAATCCGTGAAGCCTTCCTCCGCTTCTTCGAAGAGAAGGGACACACCCGTGTCGCTTCCAGTTCGCTGATCCCGGCGAACGATCCGACCCTGCTGTTCACCAACGCGGGCATGAACCAGTTCAAGGACTGCTTCCTCGGCCTGGAAAAGCGCGCCTACACCCGTGCGACCACCAGCCAGAAATGCGTGCGCGCCGGCGGCAAGCACAACGACCTGGAAAACGTCGGCTACACCGCGCGGCACCACACCTTCTTCGAAATGCTGGGTAACTTCAGCTTCGGCGACTATTTCAAGCGCGACGCCATCCATTACGCCTGGGAGTTCCTCACCGGCGAGAAATGGCTGAACCTGCCCAAGGAAAAGCTCTGGGTCACCGTCTACGCCACCGACGACGAGGCCTACGACATCTGGACCAAGGAAGTCGGCGTGCCCGCCGAGCGTATGGTGCGGATCGGCGACAACAAGGGCGCGCCCTATGCGTCCGACAACTTCTGGGCGATGGGCGATACCGGACCCTGCGGTCCCTGCACCGAGATCTTCTTCGACCATGGGCCGGAGATCTGGGGCGGCCCGCCCGGTTCGCCGGAAGAGGACGGCGACCGCTACATCGAGATCTGGAACAACGTGTTCATGCAGTTCAACCGCACCGCGGACGGCGTCATGCACCCGCTGCCGGCGCCGAGCGTGGACACCGGCATGGGCCTGGAGCGCGTCAGCGCGGTACTCCAGCACGTGCACTCGAACTATGAGATCGACCTGTTCCAGAACCTGTTGAAAGCCTCCGCCGAGGCCATCGGCTGCGCCAACGACGACGCGCCGTCGCTGAAGGTGGTAGCCGACCACATCCGTTCCTGCAGCTTCCTGATCGCCGACGGCGTGCTGCCGTCCAACGAAGGTCGCGGCTACGTCTTGCGGCGGATCATCCGCCGCGCCTGCCGCCACGGCAACAAGCTGGGCGCCAGGGGCACCTTCTTCCACAAGATCGTCGCAGCGCTGGTCGCCGAGATGGGCGATGCCTTCCCCGAGCTGAAGCAACAGCAGGCACACATCGAGCGCGTGCTGAAGACCGAGGAAGAGCAGTTCGCCAAGACCCTGGAGCAAGGCCTGAAGATCCTCGAACAGGACCTTGCCGAACTGCAGGGCAGCGTGATTCCCGGCAACGTGGTGTTCAAGCTGTACGACACCTATGGCTTCCCGGTCGACCTGACCAATGACATCGCCCGCGAGCGCGAGCTGACCATCGACGAGGACGGCTTCGAGCGCGAGATGGAGGCCCAGCGCGAGCGCGCCCGCGCTTCCAGCGCCTTTGGCATGGACTACAACAGCCTGGTCAAGGTCGACGGCGAGACCCGCTTCCTCGGCTACCAGGGTGTCTCCGGCGCTGGACAGATCGTCGCGCTGTTCAGGGACGGCCAGGCCGTCGAGCGCCTGGAGGAGGGCGAGGAGGGCGTCGTGGTCCTCGACCAGACGCCGTTCTACGCCGAGTCCGGCGGCCAGGTCGGCGACAGTGGCTACCTCGAGGCGGCTGGCGTGCGCTTCGACGTGCGCGATACCACCAAGGCCGGCGGCGCGCACCTGCACCACGGCGTGGTCGCCCGGGGCAACCTGAGCGTTGGCGGCGCGGTCAAGGCCGAGGTCGACGCTTCGGTACGCCAGGCCACCGCGCTCAACCACTCCGCGACCCACCTGCTGCATGCCGCGCTGCGCCAGGTACTGGGCGACCACGTACAACAGAAGGGCTCGCTGGTGGACAGCCAGCGCCTGCGTTTCGACTTTAGCCACTTCGAGGCGATCAAGGCGGAACAACTGAAGGCCCTGGAGGATATCGTCAACGCCGAAATCCGTCGCAACACCGAGGTCGAGACCGAGGAAACCGATATCGACACCGCCAAGGCCAAGGGCGCCATGGCGCTGTTCGGCGAGAAGTACGGCGACCAGGTGCGCGTACTGAGCATGGGCGGCGATTTCTCCGTCGAGCTGTGCGGTGGCACCCACGTATCCCGCACCGGCGACATCGGCCTGTTCAAGATCACCAGCGAGGGTGGCGTGGCTGCCGGCGTACGCCGTATCGAGGCGGTCACCGGCGCGGCGGCGCTGGCCTACCTGAACGGTGCCGAGGAGCAGCTCAAGGAAGCCGCCAGCCTGGTCAAGGGCAGCCGCGATAACCTGCTGGACAAGCTCGGCGCACTGCTGGAGCGCAACCGCTCGCTGGAGAAGGAGCTGGAACAGCTCAAGGCCAAGGCTGCCAGCGCGGCCGGCGACGACCTTTCGGCGGCGGCGGTGGAAATCAAGGGCGCGAAGGTACTCGCCGCGCGCCTCGATGGTCTGGACGGCAAGGCGCTGCTGGCGCTGGTCGACCAGTTGAAGAACAAGCTCGGCCGCGCAGTGATCCTGCTCGGCGGCGAGCTGGACGGGAAGGTCGTACTGGTCGCAGGCGTGACCCAGGACCTGACCGGCCAACTGAAGGCCGGCGAGCTTATGAAGCAAGCCGCGGCGGCAGTTGGTGGCAAAGGTGGCGGACGCCCGGATATGGCCCAGGGCGGCGGCACCGATGCAGCGAAATTGGACGAGGCCCTGGCCCTGGCCCAGCGCTTCGTCGAGCAAGGGCTCTGATGCCATGCCGGCCCCGCGCCAGAGCGACGCGGGGCCGGGCGGCCAGCGCCCCTTGATGCCCGGCCGGCGGTGCGCCCCGCCAGTCCGGGTAGCGAAAGAATGTGGCAGGTTCAAAAGGGCGCCCTTCACGGAATCAGGCGGTTTGAAATGGCTTTGATCGTACAGAAGTTTGGAGGGACCTCCGTCGGCACCGTCGAGCGTATCGAGCAGGTGGCCGAGAAGGTGAAGAAATTCCGCGAAGCGGGCGATGACGTCGTCGTGGTGGTATCCGCCATGAGCGGCGAGACCAACCGTCTGATCGGCCTGGCCAACCAGATCATGGAGCAGCCGGTTCCGCGCGAACTGGACGTCATGGTCTCGACCGGAGAGCAGGTGACCATCGCCCTGCTCAGCATGGCCCTGATCAAGCGCGGCGTGCCGGCGGTCTCCTATACCGGCAACCAGGTGCGTATCCTCACCGACAGCGCGCACACCAAGGCGCGCATCCTGCACATCGACGACACCCATATCCGCGCCGACCTCAAGGCCGGCAGGGTAGTGGTGGTCGCCGGTTTCCAGGGCGTCGACGGCAACGGCAACATCACCACGCTGGGCCGCGGCGGTTCCGATACCACCGGGGTGGCCCTGGCGGCGGCGTTGAAGGCCGACGAATGTCAGATCTACACCGACGTCGACGGCGTCTATACCACCGATCCGCGCGTAGTGCCGCAGGCCCGCCGGCTGGACAAGATCACCTTCGAGGAAATGCTGGAAATGGCCAGCCTCGGTTCCAAGGTGCTGCAGATCCGGGCGGTCGAGTTCGCCGGCAAGTACAACGTTCCGCTGCGCGTGCTGCACAGCTTCCAGGAGGGTCCGGGCACCCTCATTACTATCGATGATGAAGAGGAATCCATGGAACAGCCGATCATCTCCGGTATCGCCTTCAACCGCGACGAAGCCAAGCTGACCATCCGTGGCGTACCCGATACCCCCGGCGTGGCCTTCAAGATCCTCGGGCCGATCAGTGCCGCCAATGTGGAAGTCGACATGATCGTGCAGAACGTGGCGCACGATAACACCACCGACTTCACCTTCACGGTGCATCGCAACGATTACCTGAATGCCCTGGAAATTCTCAAGCAGACCGCCGCCAACATCGGCGCGCGCGAAGCCATCGGCGACACCAACATCGCCAAGGTTTCCATCGTCGGCGTCGGCATGCGTTCGCACGCCGGCGTGGCCAGCCGCATGTTCGAGGCGCTGGCCAAGGAAAGCATCAACATCCAGATGATCTCCACCTCGGAAATCAAGGTTTCCGTGGTGATCGAAGAGAAGTACCTGGAACTGGCGGTACGTGCCCTGCACACGGCGTTCGAGCTCGACGCGCCGGCGCGACAGGGTGAGTGACGCTGGCAGGCGAAAGGCGCGGCAACCCCGCGCCTTTTGTCGTTTTTGACCGTTCGGCAGGAACTTTCATTCCGGCGGGACTGGTCAATACTGGGTGAAGGATCGCGCTCTTGATTTCTGCGGATCCGCCGCCATTTCTTTTTTGCAGACTGTTGTCCTGAAATATTCGCGTGAGGAGAAAGGAATGCTGATTCTGACTCGTCGGGTCGGAGAGACCCTGATGGTAGGTGACGACGTCACCGTGACGGTACTGGGTGTCAAAGGGAACCAGGTGCGCATCGGCGTCAACGCGCCGAAGGAAGTCGCCGTGCACCGGGAGGAAATTTACCAGCGCATCCAGAAAGAGAAAGATCAAGAGCCAAACCATTAATTTTTATCTAATTTTCCCTTTGCAAACGGGGTAAAGATGGGTATCATGCGCCCCGTGTTGCGGAGAGGTGGCCGAGTGGCCGAAGGCGCTCCCCTGCTAAGGGAGTACACCTCAAAAGGGTGTCGGGGGTTCGAATCCCCCCCTCTCCGCCATTCAAGTGTTAGAGATTGATTCAGGCGGCGAAAGCCATCTTGGTAACTAAGTTACTGATTTGATTGAAAAATCGCTTGACGGATAAAATCCACAATCTATAATGCGCCCCCACGACGCACTCATAGCTCAGCTGGATAGAGTACTCGGCTACGAACCGAGCGGTCGGAGGTTCGAATCCTCCTGAGTGCGCCATATTTCGAAGGGTTCCTCTCGTCAGGGGCTCGACGGACGAAGGATCGACAGTTGCGGTCTTTCACGGTAAAACAAGCGTTACCGGCAGGTGGCCGGAAAAAGCACCGACACGCACTCATAGCTCAGCTGGATAGAGTACTCGGCTACGAACCGAGCGGTCGGAGGTTCGAATCCTCCTGAGTGCGCCATACCGAAAGGGCCTGCAGCAATGCAGGCCCTTTTTCTTTGCCCGGGATTTTTCTTCCGCCGGAACGCGGCCCCGTCGTCAGGCGGGGCGGGAAGGGGTCAGACCAGCACCGAGTACCAGAACACCCGGCCGATCACGTTGATGTGCTCGGCGGCTTCCTGGGGCTCGTAGCGCTCGTCCGGGTGCTCGTCGCTGTTGAAGCTGCGAATGCGCAGGCCGCCGCCCGGAAGGCGGTAGAGCAGTTTCACGCGCAGTTGGCCGTCGTGGTCGAAGGCGTACATGTCGCCGTCCTTGATCGTCCGCGCGCTAGTGTCCACGCCTACCGTGCTGCCGTCCGGCAGCACCGGCTCCATGCTGTTGCCGCTGACCGTGACGCAGGCTGCACTGGCCGGATCGATGTTCTTCTTGCGCAGGGTGTACTTGCCGAAGCGCAGCTTGCGCCCGCCGGTCTGCAGGATCACCGTGCTGCCCTTGCCGCCGGACAGCTCGATCTCCTTGTAGAAGGGCAGTTCGATCTCGTCGGCATCCAGGGGCGTTTCGTCGTCCCATGACTCTACTGCGCCAAGCCAACTGGCATTGGGTCCTGCATTCGCCTGGCCGCGCTCGGCGAGCATCTCGCCACGACCTTCCGCCAGCCACAGGGGGTTGACGCCGCAGGCGCCGGCGATCTGCGCGACGAAGCTGGTGGCGCGGGACTTGCCGCGCTCCAGATCGGAAATGGAGGTCTGGGTCATGCCTACCGCCTGGGCAAGCTGGACCTGGCTGAGATGGGCGTGCTTGCGCGCCGCCTTGATGCGATCTTTGAGTTCCATAGGTGGCAAGACTAAGGGTGTGCCTGTGGCATTGCAAGCCTCCGTATATGGGTATTACCATAATTTCAGCGCTTTCCTACTCGCCTCGGGTAGGACGGCGGCCCAACACAGCCACTGCGGGTGGCTAATGCGAGCGGCCAGCCAGGTGGGCCGGCCAAGGAGGGAATACCATGTTTCAAAGTACCGAGCAGGCGCTGGCCGTGGCCTACTGGATGTTCGAGCACCAGCCGGGACCGACGTCGTCGACGGCGATGGTGATCGATGGCCTGCGCGAGCGCTTCGATCGCAGCTTCATCGAACACCTGCCCAGCGGTTTGAGTCCGCACGAATGGCAGGCCCAGGCGGTGATGACCGTGCGTTTCGCCCAGCGCCAGCTGGCTGCGCACCCACTGGAGCTGGCGGTGGTGCGGGCCGAGTTCGCCCGCGGGCGGGATTTCGTCCTTGGCCTGGCGGCTTTGCGCGACTGGCTGAAGCCCGGGGCCGACCCGCTCGAGCAGCGGGCAACCCTGGCCTTGCTGATGCGCATGTTCCGTCGTCCGCCGTCGAGCATCCGCGAGATCGAGCGACTCAGCGGCCTGTCGAAGAGCACCCTGCATCGCTGGGACAAGGAATGGCGCGAGCGGGTTGTCGCTTTGCTGCACCAGGCCTTGCAGCGACTGGAGGAGCCGATGGCGGAGGTGGGGATCGTGGGCGAGCGCTAAAAAAATTTCTGTATGAAAATGGGTTTTCCCATATTGACGCTATGGGACGATAAAGGTATAAATTCTCCACGATTGAAATTCCTCTGGCCGAAGCCCGCCGATGCGGGCTTCGGCCGTTCCGGGCCCGCCTTTTCGGCGGGCCTTTGCATTTCCGGGAGTCATCCATGTCCGAGCCAAGCTCTGCGGCCTCCGCCGCCAGCGCAATGGCTGGCGTCGGCCTGGCCATGTACCTGCCGGGTATCGATGGCAACGCCTTGCTGGGAGGCTTCGGCGGCGCCATCTTCTTTGTCGTGTTCGCCCGTGACTACAACGCCCTGACCCGCCTCGGCTACCTGCTGGTGTCCTGGGTCGGCGGCTATTACGCCGGAATCGAGGCGCTCGGCCGCGGGTTGACCCAGACCAGCGGCATGGCCGCCTTCGTCGCCGCGACCCTGTGCGTGACCGGCGGCATCGGCATGCTCGAGTGGATGCGTGGCGGTGAACTGCCCAACTGGATGCGCGGGCTGTTGCGCCGCCGGGGAGGCAAGTCCGATGGTTGATCCGCTGTCCACCCTGACCGTGCTGGTCTGCTCGGCGATCTGCATGCGCCTGATCACCTATCGCCGCGCCGGCGCGCGTTTCCGCCCCGGCGTTTCCCTGTGCGCCTACCTGCTGGCGTTGTGCACCGGCTGCCAGGCGCTGGGAATAGTGGCCGGGCTGTATCGCGCCGAGCACCTCTCGCCGTGGATGCTCGGGGTACTGCTGGTGCTGCTGGTCCTGCTGTTGCAGGCGCGTGGCAACCTGGCGCGGGTCCTGCGCCTGCATTGAACGAACGCACTTCGCTCCGGCCTGGCCGGCGGTTGTATCCGCCGCGTCGGTGCCTGTCCGTCATCCACCCATCCTGAAAAAGGAGTTCGCCATGTCCAGTGCAACCGTGCGCCTGGATCACGCCGCCCTGCGCGAAACGTTGCGGCAGTTGTTCGGCCTGCCCGCCGGCAGCGTCGTCGATGCCGATCAACTGCTGGCCCCGCCGGCCATCCCCTTCATGACCTTGCGCCTGGAGTCCTCGAGCCTGCTTGGCAAGGTGCGGCGGGAGTTTTCCGCCAGTGGCGAGCAGGAGTCCCTGCTGGCCAGTTGCGAGAGCATCTTTCGCCTGACCTGGCATGGTCCCGAGGCGCACCAGTACCTGCAGGATGCCCGCTGCCTGCTGCAGTCAGGCAATGCCGGCGAGCGCCTGCGCGTGCTGAAGGCCAGCCTGCTGCGCCTGACGCCCATCGAAAACCTGTCCGTCGTGCAGGATGGCCAGGCGCTGGGGCAGGCTCGTTTCGACCTTGTTCTCGCTCACGAACACGTGCTGCTCGTCGACCTCGAGCGCACCGCTTCCGGGCAGGCCTCCGGGGGGACGGGTGGAACGGCTTACTAGAGGTCGTTGCGATGCATCGTAGCGATGCCATCCATGCATAGAGGAGAGATCCATGGTCATGTTGATCAGTCGTCGCGTCGGCATCGTTCGCCTGGATGCGGTGATTTCCGAAAACCTCGCGCAGGCTGCCGGGAGTGTCGTCGAGACGGGGCAAGAGGCTGCCGTCAGCGCGCGCGGCGACAAGCTCATCACCATCGTCGGCAGCATTGTCGACCATGCGCCCGCTGACGAGCCGTTGCCCTCCTTGCTGCCGATGGAGGGAGGCAGCCGCGCGTTGAACGAGTACCGTGTGCGCAAGGGCATCGCTGCCTTGACTTCACTGCAAGGCGCTTCCGAAACGGTGGACGTGCAAACGGGATTCCACCTGTATCGCGGTCTGTTCATCACGCGCGTTGTTGCCCGGCAAACCGCAGAAAGAGGATTGAGCCTGACCATAACCGCCAGCCAGAGGCGTGCGCGGCGGGTAGGCGGTAGGCTGCTGAAGACTGTCGTCCGTCTTTTCCATGCGGGCAGGGCGACACCCTGCCCGGCACGCTAAAGGCGATGCCGGTCCTGCTTTCATCGGTATGAGGTCGGCCCGGCCTTAGCTCCCGGGATCGACTCGCTCCACCCGGTACCTTCCCTTTCCCTTCACGCATCCCTCCTGATCGAAGCTCACGCTTCTCGCTCCCCGTCGCTTGTCGGCCTTGTACTGATAACGCACCTCCGCATTGTTCCCGCTGACCCGGTCCGGTTTGCCCAGCGCCCGCTCCACATCGGAGCGGGTCATTCCCGTCATTATTCGCTGCTCCACGATCGCCTTGCGGCGTTCCTTCTCGTCCAGGCGTCTTCCGCAGCGATCTTCTCTTTCTCCGATCACCGCGAGCGGCACGTTTTTCCGGCCGATGGACGCCTTTTTCGTCTTCGTCTCGGCCATCGGCGTGACGCTCCTGCCTCCCGGCGGCGGGTTGTCCGCCACGACGGTCTCGCCGGCCTGCCCGGCGGGGCAACCGAGTTGGGTGAAGCTGACATGGCCGCTGGCGTCTTCGCAGCGGAATACCGCAGCGGCCTCGCAGGTGGACGCCAGCGAGAGGAGGAGAAGGAGGGACAGGGAACGCATGGCCGGCACTCCGGGTCGGATAAGGGTGAGTGCAGGCTAACGCGTTGCCTTTTTCCGCGGGGCCGAGTGTCCTGAGTGAAATTTCCGGCGTCGCAGTCAGGCGTCGAGTGACGATGAACTTTGTGCCGCAAGCGCTTGTTCTTGCCGCCATTTTGTAACGCGCAAAACGCAAGCGGAGTGTTATCATTATCCGTATCTGCCCCGAGAGGGCCCTTGGAACACCCCCATGGACTTACCCAGTAGAAACTCGAACAGTTTCCCGTTTGACCAATCACGTTTCTGATTGACCCCTTTGGCGTGCTCCGCTACTGGGGGTGGAGCGCGCTATGACCGAAGTAGAAGCCAAGAAGCCGCAGGAAAGCCTGCAGGACCGCCTAGCGCAGGTGGTCGAGCTGCTGCATCGCCACAAGGTGGTGGAGGACCTGACCCATCGTCAGGAAGGCCAGCACCATGACCGGGTGGAAAACCTCGTCCACCGGCAGAATCTCGTAGAACTCCAGCGCAAGCTGGAGGAACTGCACCCCGCCGACATCGCCCACATCCTCGAATCGCTGCCGCTGGACGACCGTCTGACGGTCTGGCAACTGGTCAAGTCCGAGGACGACGGCGACATTCTCCTCGAAGTCTCCGACGCGGTCCGGGAAACCCTGATCGCGGACATGGACGACCACGAGATCATCGCCGCGACCAAGGACCTGGACGCCGACGAACTCGCCGACCTGGCGCCGGAACTGCCGCGCGACGTGGTCCATGAACTGATGGAAAGCCTCGACGCGCAGCAGCGCGAGCGAGTGCGTTCGGCGCTGTCCTACGAGGAGGACCAGGTCGGCGCGCTGATGGACTTCGAGATGGTCACCATCCGCGAGGACGTCAGCCTGGAAGTGGTGCTGCGCTACCTGCGCCGCCTGAAGGAACTGCCCGGGCATACCGACAAACTGTTCGTGGTCGACTACGACGGCGTGCTCAAGGGCGTGCTGCCGATCAAGCGCCTGCTGGTCAACGATCCGGACAAGCAAGTGCTGGAAGTCATGGCCACCGACCCGGTGACCTTCCACCCGGACGAGGACGGCTACGACGCCGCCCAGGCATTCGAGCGTTACGACCTGATTTCCGCGCCGGTGGTGGACAAGGGCGGCAAGCTGATCGGTCGTCTGACTATCGACGAGATGGTCGACCTGATCCGTGAGGAGAGCGAAAGCGAAGTCCTCAACATGGCCGGTCTGCGTGAAGAAGAAGACATCTTCGCCTCGGTCTGGAAGTCGGTGCGCAACCGCTGGGCCTGGCTGGCCACCAACCTGATCACCGCCTTCGTCGCCTCGCGGGTGATCGGCCTGTTCGAAGGCTCCATCGAGAAACTGGTGGCGCTGGCCGCGCTGATGCCGATCGTTGCCGGCATCGGTGGCAACTCCGGCAACCAGACCATCACCATGATCGTCCGCGCCATCGCGCTCGACCAGGTACAGCCGACCAGCAACAGTCGCAACCGCCTGCTGCGCAAAGAGCTTGGCGTCGCGCTGGTCAACGGCCTGGCGTGGGGCGGAGTGATCGGCGTGGTGGCCTTCTATCTTTACGGCAACTGGGAACTGGGCGTGGTGATGACCGCCGCGATGACCCTGAACCTGCTGCTGGCGGCGATGATGGGAGTGCTGATCCCGATGACCCTGCATCGTTTCGGACGCGATCCGGCGATGGGCTCCAGCGTGATGATCACTGCGATGACCGACAGCGGCGGTTTCTTCATCTTCCTCGGCCTGGCGACGATCTTCCTGATGTAGCCGGAGCGCCACGCGAGAAGCCGCCCACGGGCGGCTTTTTTCATGGCGGTCAGATCAGCGGGGAAACCTTCGGTGGCGACTAGGACAGCACGCTCAGGCAGCGATCGCCACCATTGACGAAATACTCGTCGACGGCCTTGGTCTCGCGGGCGACGAAGCCCTCGCGACGGCATTCCTGGTCCAGCCAGCCGCCTTGCTCGACCCGGTACAGCCAACCCTCGGATGCCGCACAGGCTGGCCAGAATTCCAGCAGGTCGGCAGCGTCGAGCTGGCGCAGGCCTTCGACTTCGACGAACTCGACGCGCCAGGTGCGCTGGTTGGCGAGGTCGCGGACGAGGATGGTGAGGCCGGCGCGATCCTGGCGGCACTCCAGGAACCAGGGGTCGACGCAGGGCGGCGCCTGGAGCAGAACCGCCAGCAGCGGCTCCGCGCGTTCAGCCACGGACGCGCAGGGTCAGGCCCTTGAGGAAGTTGCGCAGCAACTGGTCGCCGCAGGTCCGGTAGTTGCTGTGGCCGGGCTTGCGAAACAGGGCGCTCAGCTCGGGTTTGGAGACCGGGAAGTCGACGCTGGCGAGGATGGCATGGAGGTCTTCCTCCTTGAGTTCGAAGGCGACCCGCAGCTTCTTCAGGATCATGTTGTTGCTCAACGGCAGCTCCAGCGGCGGTAGCGGACGCGACTCGTCGCGACCGCGGCGCTGGATGATCAGTCCGTCCAGGCAGCGCGCCAGGTAGCGGTCGGGGCAGGCCTGGAAGCCGTCTTCGTCTTCCTTCTTCAGGTAAGCCTCGAGCAGGTCCGCTTCGACTTGCTCGCCGAACGGGGCGGCCAGTTCGGCCAGATGTGCGTCGGGAAGATCCAGCAGGTAGCGCAGGCTGCGTAGTACGTCGTTGTTGAGCATCGTGCTCTCCGGAACGGTTGGCGATGAAAAAGCCCCGCGGGGCGGGGCTCTTCAGGGGGGCTCAGACCAGCTCGGCCCAGAGGTCGTACTCGTCGGCATCGGTGATGCGCACGCGGACCTTGTCGCCCGGCTTCAGCTCGTCGCTGTCGACGAACACGTTGCCGTCGATTTCCGGAGCGTCGGCCCAGGAGCGGCCGACCGCGCCCTGTTCGTCGACTTCGTCGATCAGCACTTCGATTTCCTTGCCCACCTTGAGCTGCAGGCGAGCGGCGGAAATCGCCTGCTGGTGGGCCATGAAGCGTTCCCAGCGGTCCTGCTTGACCTCGTCCGGCACCGGCTCCAGGCCCAGCTCGTTGGCCGGAGCGCCTTCGACGGGGGAGTACTGGAAGCAGCCGACGCGGTCCAGCTGGGCTTCCGTCAGCCAGTCGAGCAGGTACTGGAAGTCTTCTTCGGTTTCGCCCGGGAAGCCGACGATGAAGGTCGAGCGGATGGTCAGTTCCGGGCAGATCTCGCGCCACTGCTTGATCCGGGCCAGGGTCTTGTCCTCGAAGGCCGGGCGCTTCATGGCCTTGAGCACCTTCGGGCTGGCGTGCTGGAAGGGGATGTCGAGGTACGGCAGGAGCTTGCCGGCGGCCATCAGCGGGATCACGTCGTCGACGTTGGGGTACGGGTAGACGTAGTGCAGGCGAACCCACACGCCCATGCTGCTCAGCGCCTCGCAGAGTTCCTTCATGCGGGTCTTGACCGGCTGGCCGTTCCAGAAGTCGGTCTTGTACTTCAGGTCCACGCCGTAGGCGCTGGTGTCCTGGGAAATCACCAGGAGTTCCTTGACCCCGGCCTTGACCAGGCGCTCGGCCTCGCTCAGCACGTCGCCGACCGGCCGGCTGACCAGCTTGCCGCGCATGGATGGGATGATGCAGAAGCTGCAGCTGTGGTTGCAGCCTTCGGAAATCTTCAGGTAGGCGTAGTGGCGCGGGGTCAGCTTGACGCCTTGCGGCGGGACCAGGTCGACCAGCGGGTTGTGTTCGGTCTTCGGCGGCACCACTTCGTGCACCGCGGTAACCACCTGCTCGTACTGTTGCGGGCCGGTGACCGCCAGGACGCTGGGATGCACGTCGCGGATCGCGTGCTCTTCCACGCCCATGCAGCCGGTGACGATGACCTTGCCGTTCTCGGCGATGGCTTCGCCGATCACTTCCAGGGACTCGGCCTTGGCGCTGTCGATGAAACCGCAGGTGTTGACCACCACGACGTCGGCGTCTTCGTAGGTCGGGACGACCTCATAGCCTTCCATGCGCAGCTGGGTGAGGATGCGCTCGGAGTCGACCAGCGCCTTGGGGCATCCAAGACTGACGAAGCCGACTTTGGGAGTGGGGGTGGACATGGCTAACCTCGGTAGGCGGGCGCGCTTGCTGGCGCCTCTGATCAAAAAGTGCGCAATTCTAGCGGCAGCGCCGCGGCTTTTCCAGTCTCCCGTGCAGCTCTTTTCCGGCCCTGGAAAAACTCTCCGCGGGCGCTCGGCAATCGGCTCCCCGGCCTTCTATAGTCATAGCAGTCCGGGGCCTCGGCGCTTGCATCGCGGACGGCATGGGCGCAGCATTTGCCGAATTTTTCCGGGGGAAAGCGTTTCATGAGTGATGCAGCGACGCGTGCCGAGGAGACGTCGGAGGGGCATTCCAGCTCTGCCATCGGCCTGATGGTCGGGGCGGTTGGAGTCTGCTATGGGGATATCGGCACCAGTCCCTTGTATACCCTGAAAGAGGTCTTCATCGGCGGCTACGGGGTGCAGGCCAACCACGATGGCGTCCTTGGCGTGCTGTCGCTGATCTTCTGGTCGCTGGTCTGGGTCGTTTCCATCAAGTACGTGATCTTCGTCCTGCGTGCCGACAACCAGGGCGAGGGCGGGGTGATGGCGCTGTCGGCCCTGGCGCGCCGGGCGGCGGCGCCGTTCGGCAGGCTGCAGACCTTCGTGGTGGTTGCCGGCCTGATCGGCGCGGCGCTGTTCTACGGCGACAGCATGATCACCCCGGCGATCTCGGTACTGTCGGCGGTAGAAGGGCTGGAGATCGCCTTCGACGGCCTGGAGCACTGGACGGTACCGCTGGCGCTTATCGTGCTGATCGGCCTGTTCCTGATCCAGAAGCACGGCACCGCGCGGATCGGCATCCTGTTCGGCCCGGTCATGGTGCTCTGGTTCGGCGCCCTGGCGGCGCTGGGTGTCTACGGGGTGATCCAGCAGCCGGAAGTGCTGCAGGCGATGAACCCTGTATGGGC
>NZ_SCND01000133.1:0-14417 GCF_005503585.1 Pseudomonas sp. 2VD | reverse complement strand
GAGCTGAAAGGCCGGGGCCGGGTGGTGGCGATGGTCGGCGACGGCATCAACGACGCCCCGGCGCTGGCCGCCGCAGACGTCGGCATCGCCATGGGTGGCGGCACCGACGTGGCCATGCACGCCGCCGGCATTACCCTGATGCGCGGCGACCCGCGCCTGGTGCCGGCGGCGCTGGACATCTCGCGGCGGACCTACGCGAAGATCCGCCAGAACCTGTTCTGGGCCTTCATCTACAACGTGATCGGCATCCCGCTGGCGGCCTTCGGCCTGCTCAACCCGATGGTGGCGGGCGCGGCGATGGCCTTCTCCAGCGTCAGCGTGGTCGGCAACGCCCTGCTCCTGCGACGCTGGAAGCCCTGAGCCAGCACGCCAGGCACATGGGGTGGCGCGCCTAGCGCAACAACCCCATGTGCTTGGCCCGCGCCACCGCCTGGGTGCGGCGCTCGACGCCGAGCTTGTCGTTGATATGGCGGGCGTGGCTCTTCACCGTATGCAGCGAGATGAACAGCCGCTCGCTGATCTCCTGGTTGGACAACCCCTGGGCGATCAGCTCCAGCACCGCCAGTTCGCGCCCGCTGAGCACCTCGCCCGCACTGCCCGCGGGCTCGGCGGGCGGCTCCGGCAACAGCGCGCGCATGCGCTGGGCGCCGGGACAGGCAGGGAAGCGCTGCAACTGTTCGCGCAACCATTCCGGCTGCTGCACGAGCAATTCGTGGAGCGGCAGCAAGGCTCCGCCGACTGCGCCCTCCATGGCTTGTTGCAGGGTCGCCAGCGCCTCGCGCTCGCGGCCCTGCTCCAGGTGCAGCGCGGCCAGTTGGCCGAGGGCCAGGCGAGCCGGCAGCAATGCGCCGTTCTCCCGCGTCGAGCGGGCCAGCCGATCCAGGCGCCGGGCGGCCTCCTCCGGGCGTCCTTCGCGGCGCTCCAGGCCGGCCTGGAGCAACTCCACATGCAGCGGCAGCAGCGGACTGCATTCCGGCGGCGTGGCCGCCTGCCCGCCGTAGGTGCCGCCCAGGCGCTGTAGCCAGACGCCGGCCAGTTCGGTCTGGCCCTGGGCCAGCCAGAGTTCGCACTTGATCAGGGTGATCGCCGCCAGGTAGTAGATCGGCGGGATATCCCAGGCATGCATCAGCCGCTCGACGTCGCCAAGCCGGGCGAACGCCGCCGCGTAGTTGCCCAGGCGCCCTTCCAGGCTGGCCAGGACGCAATAGCCGATCACCAGGCTGACATCCCGGCAGCTGCGGGTTTCCTCGATTCCCTGCTTGATCCATTTGCGCGCTTCGTCCGGCTGCAGCGCCAGGCTGCGCAGGTAGCCGCGGTACAGCAGGAGCCGCCCGCGCACCGCGTAGCGGCGTTGCGCCGGCAGGTGCTGGAGGCGTTCCAGGCCCTGGCGCACCTCCTCCTCGGCGCGCGCCACCTCGCCGCGCGCCTGGAGGACGCGGGCGCGGTCGTAATGGACCAGTGCCTCGAACAGCGGGTTGCCGTAGCGCTGGGCGAACTCCAGGGCGTCGCGGTTGTAGTTGCGCGCCTGCCAGAAGTCGCCACGGGTCACCGCCAGGTTGCTCAGCGTCGACAGGCATTGCAGGCGGGTGCCGTAGCGCTCCCCGGCGAGGTCCTGCAAGGCCTCGCGGCAGTGCGCCTCGGCCTTGTCGATGTCGCCGCGGCCGCGCGCGATCACCCCGCTCAGGGCCTGCCACTGGGCCAGCAGGTCGCGTTGCGCGGACTCGTCCGGCGCCGGCAGGAAACGCGCCAGTTGGCCGGCCAGCTCTTCCGCGGCATCCAGCTGGCAGGCCAGCGCCAGCGCCCAGCCGTACAGCAGGATCAGGCGCGGCGTGCTCGCCAGGAGGCTGTCCGGCAGGTCCATCTTCCAGCGCAGCAGGGTGGCGATGTTCTGCTCCGCCAGCAGTTGCTCTTCCGACAGGTTCTGCACCAGGCTCGCCGCCACGTCCGGCTGGCCGGCGCGCAGCGCCTGTTCCACCGCCTGGTCGAGCAGGCCATGGCGGCTGAACCAGCCGCAGGCGCGCAGGTGCAGGGAGCCGGCGGACGGACCGAAGTCGGGCAAGGGACGCGCCAGCAGCAGGTCGGAGAACAGGTGGTGGTAGCGGAACCACTGGCCGTTTTCGTCCAGCGGCACGAGGAAGACCTGGTGCTGCTGCAGGTGGTCGAGGATCGCCGCGCTGTCGCCGGCCTCGCGCACGGTATCGCAGAGTTCGGCGCAGAAGCGCTCGAAGCGCGCGGTCTGGGCGAGGAACGCCTGGACCTCGGGCGGCTGCCGCTCGATCACCTCCTCCAGCAGGTAGTCGCGGATCAGCTCGTCGGCGCCGTGTACCCCGGGGCTGACCTGCTCCTCTGGATCGCCGCGCGCCAGCAGCCAGAGGCGCAGCCCGGCGACCCAGCCTTCGCTGCGCTCGAGCAGCGCGTCCAGCGCGTCCTCGTCGAGTTCGAGGCCGCTGGCGGCCATCAGCGCCCCGCTCTCCTCGGCGGTCAGGCGCAGGTCCTGTTCGCTGAGTTCGAGCAATTGCCGCGACAGGCGCAGGCGCGCCAGGTGCCAGTCCGGCCGCTGCCGGCTGGTGACCAGCAGCACCAGGCCCTCGGGCAGGTGGTTGAGGAGGAATTGCAGGCAGCGGTCGAGCACCGCGCCCTGGGCCAGGTGGTAGTCGTCCAGCACCAGCAGCAGGGGACGCTGCGGGTCCAGGCAGGGGCCGAGTTCGTCGAGCAGGTCGTCGAGCCAGGTCTCGAAGGCGAACGGCTGGTGGCGCTGGCGCATCTTCAGCAGGCCGAGGGCCTCTTCGCCCAGGGTCGGGTGGTACTGTCGCAAGCCATCGAGCAGGCGTTCGAGGAAACGTCCGGGATCGCTCTCGCGGCTGCTCAGTCCCAGCCAGAGGCTCTGCCAGCGCGGGTCGAGGCTTTCGCAGAACTCGATGGCCAGGGAACTCTTGCCGAATCCGGCGGGCGCAGCGATCAGCAGCAGGCGACCGTCCAGTCCGTCGCGTAGTCGACGGCAAAGACGCGGGCGCGCCACATGGGCCGACGGCAGCGGGGGGCGGAAAAAGCGGTTGGCCGTCGGCAGGACGGCGGATGGAGTGCCCGAGAAGGTACGCGAGAAGTCAGTCATCACCCGGTTTCTTGGTTTATGTATGGGGCGTGAACGCTCCGGAGACTAACCACAAGTGATGGCTATTTGAAGCACTATCCATCGGCTCGGACGAAATAGCGCACCGGCGCTTCAGCTCGATAACCAAGGAAAGACCGGTTTCCCGGCGCGGTCCAGGCGCGGCAAACGTTTCCCGGCCACACAGGTGCCCGCCGGGAGGATGGCGACGACGGAATCCGCGGGCGAGGCGGGAAAACACTTTGTAATGAATTGACGGCCGGAGCGGCACGCCGCCCGCGAAAACGAAGAAACCGGCACAAGGCCGGTTTCTTCGTGGCTAGGAACGCCGTTTCTCAGCGTACCCCTTCCTGGCGCAGCGCCGCCGGGGTGTAGTCGCTTTCCGAAGCGCTGTAGTTGAAGTCGTAGGCCTGTTTCTCCTCGTTCTTCATGCCCAGCGCCAGGTAGCGGCCGGAGAGCAGGTCGTAGAGGGTTTCCACCGCGTACCAGGGCACCTGCTTGTCGTAGTACTGCTCGGCATGCGCCTCGGCCACGCGCCACAGGGTGCCGCGACCGTCGTAATGGTCGATCTCGGCGGCCTGCCAGGTGTCCTCGTCGATGTAGAAGTCACGCTTGGCGTAGATGTGCCGCTCGCCCGGCTTCAGGGTCGCGACCACATGCCAGACGCGGTGCAGCTCGTAGCGGGTCAGGTCCTGGTTGATGTGGCCGGCCTTGACGATTTCGCTGTACTTGATCTTCGGATCGTCGAGCTTGTAGCTGTTGTAGGGAATGTAGATTTCCTTCTTGCCTTCCAGCTTCCAGTCGTAGCGGTCCGGCGCACCGTTGTACATGTCGAAGTTGTCCGAGGTGCGCAGGCCGTCGGCCGCGGTGCCGGGACCGTCGTAGGACACCTGCGGAGCCCGCCGCACGCGGCGCTGGCCGGCGTTGTAGAGCCACGCCAGGCGCGGCTCCTTGACCTGGTTGAGGGTCTCGTGGACCAGCAGCACGTTACCGGCCAGGCGCGAGGGCGCGGTGACCCGCTGCTTGAAGTAGAACAGCACGTTGCTCGGCTTGTTCGGGTTGTAGTCCTTCAGGTTGGTACGGAAGGTGAAGGCATCCTGGAAGTAGACCAGCTGGTAGGAGCCGTTGACCTGCGGAGTGGCCTGGGTCACCAGGCGCCGGACGCTGCCGCCGCGGTAGCGGGTGATGTGGTTCCAGATCACCTCCAGGCCGTTCTGCGGGATCGGGAACGGGTTGGCGGTATCGAAGTTCTCCAGGCCGTTGCCGCCTTCCACCAGCTTGGTGGTGGTGGCGTTGCGCTTGGCCGCCTCCTGCACCGCCGCCGGGACGGTGGCGCTGCGGTGGGTCTTGTATACCGGGATCTTGTAGGTATCCGGGTAGCGCTTGAACATGGCCAGTTGGCCGGGAGTCAGCTTGTCCTTGTACTGGTCGACGTTCTGCGCGGTGATGGTGAACAGCGGTTGCTCGCTGGCATAGGGGTTGGCGAGGAAGCCACGGCTGTCGACGCTGCCGGCGTTGGTCGCCAGGCCACCGTCCCAGGCGGGGATGCTGCCGTCGGCGTTGCCGGCCTTCTCCGCCCCCAACGGAGTCAGGCTGGTGCCGAGCTTGGCCGCCTCGTCGGCGGATACCGCCGCCATCACCTGGGTGGCCAGCAGGCTCAGGGCCAGTACACCGGTATGCAGAAGAATCTTCGTTGTTTTCATTCGCTCGTCGTCCTCGTTAAGTCCTGCTCGCCGGCCCGGTTCGCACCGGGCCGGCGTACATCAGAAGTTCATGCCGAAGCTGAGCGCGACGAAGTCGCGATCGTCCACGGTGGTGTACTTGCCGTCGAAGAAGTTGGTGTAGGAGAGGCTCGCGGTGTAGGTGTTCTGGTACTCCGCGTCCACCCCCAGGCTGACCGCCTTGCGGCCTTCCTCGAAGTTGGCGCCGGGGCCGGGCGAATAGCCATCGACGTCGTGCGACCAGGCCACGCTGGGCTTGAGGTTCACGCCCATGAACACGTCGTTGTAGTCCCAGATCGCACGGGCGCGATAACCCCAGGCGTCCGAGGTGGTATAGCCATCGTTCTCGCAGTAGCGGCTGACGTTGTTCGCTTCGGCGGTGCCCAGCGTGCTGACGTTCAGCGCCTGGCAGCTGGCCAGGCCGGAGATGGTCCCCGGCAGCGGCCCCGGTCCGAAGACCGGGTCACGCCCGTAGCGTGCCTTGGAGGTGCTTTCCAGGCCGCCGACGTGGGTCCAGCCGATCTCGCCCACCAGGGTCAGGCGCTCGGCGCCCATCACCTGGTCGAAGAAGTGCGTCAGGGTGGTCTGCAGTTGGGTGATCTCCTTGCGCCGATAGCCGTGCAGGTCCTGCCCGGCCTGGCCGTTCAGCACCGAGGCGTTGTCGTAGGGGCGGTTGCCGCCGATGCTCACCGGGTCGAGGCCGGCGAAGAGGATGTCGGTGGTGTTCAGCTGCACCGGCGCGTTGGGCCGGTAGCTGACTTCGCCGCTCCACGCGGTGCCGTTGGGCAACGTGGTGGAGAAGCTCAGGCCGAACATGCGGATATCTTCCGGGTACTCGATGAAGTAGCTGGAGTTGCCGGCGGTGGCCGCCGCCGCGGCCTGGGCGGCCAGTGCCGGGTTGATCGCGGCGAGGCGGGTGGCGAGGTCGTTGATCGCCGCCATGGTGCTGGCCGAGGCGCCCTGGCCGCTGAAGATCGGCAGACGGCTGTGGTAGTTCATGTAGTAGGCGCCGAACTCGGTGTTCAGTTCGTCGGCGAAGTAGCGCAGGGCGAAGCCGTACTGGCCGCTGTCGCGAGCGTCGCGGTCCGGCCCGCGGCGGACCAGGATGCCCTCGTCCCAGGGCGACGGGGTAACGCTCAGGCCAGCCCCGGCGAGCACGTTGTTGAGCAGGTTGATGGACGCCTTGTTGTTGGTCAGCACCGCCAGGTTCTGGTCGCAGCCATCGGCCACCACGTCCGGCTGGGAGAAGAAGGTGCCGCAGTTATCGACCACCGTCTGGTCCCACTCGATCTGGTAGAAGCCTTCGGCGGACAGGTTGTCGGTGAGGTTCTGCGACAGGTAGAACATGTTCACCGGGATCAGGCCTTCCTTGATCTCCGAGCCGGGCCGGCGGAAGGCGGTGACGTCGATCGGGTTGATGGCGCTGATGCCGTTCTGGATGAAGGTGCTCTCGCCCCAGTTCACCACCTGCTTGCCCAGGCGCACGCTGCCCGGCAGGTCACCGATGGCATAGTTGTGGTAGATGAAGGCGTCGAGCAGTTCGGCGCCGGAGGACTTGGCCAGGGTCTTGCGGCCGCTGTCGTCGATGTCCTTGAACTCGCGGTGCTCGTCCTTCAGTTCGAAGTCGTACCAGTACTTGCCGCGCAGGAACACACCGGTATCGCCGTACTTCAGTTCGAGGTCATGGATGCCCTTGAAGACCTTCGAGAACGTTTCCCCACGCTTGAAGTTCAAGTGGCTGTCGTCGGAGGTCTGGGAAAGTCCCTTGCCGCCGTTGTTCACACCGATCAGGTTCTTGTTCGGCTTGGCGGTCGACCAACTGGCCCCGACCGACAACGCCGAGTCGAAGGAACCTTCGATTTCCCCGATGTTGAAGGTCACCCCAAAGGCCGGAGCCGCCAGCGAGGAAGCCAGGCTGACGGCCAACGGCAACCGGGCCCGACGCGAGAACGGATTACGGGTTGTCATCGACGCTACTCCATGTGTGTTTTTTGTTATGAGTGCGTGGACTATAGCTAGCGCTGCCTGCCGCTTGATCCCTCGAAAGTGTGATTTGCGCGGCGCAACCACTCTGGCTCGCGCCTTTGCGGCGGATGGAGAATGACCGGGCGGTCGCGAAAACGCGGAGACCAAGCGTTTGCTTGGCCTCCGGGCGTTTCAGCGGTGTAGGAAAGCCCCGTCAGACGGTCGACAGGAAGGCGCTGCCGGCTTCCTGCCACTGGGCGATCTCGATACGGATGCGCTTCTTGTCCAGCTTGCCGACGCTGGTCTTGGGAATATCGGTAACAACCGCGATCTGCGAGGGGATCGCCCACTTGTTGATGTTGCCCTGCTCGACGAAAGGCTTGAGGTGCTCCTTCAGGCCACGGGCGTCCAGTTGCTGGCCCTCGCGCACCACCAGCAGGGCGAACGGGCGCTCGCCCCATTGCGGATCGGGCACCCCGACCACCGCCACTTCGCGTACCGCCGGATGGCGGCTGATCAGGTCTTCCAGCTCCAGGGAGGACAGCCACTCGCCGCCGGTCTTGATCACGTCCTTGATGCGGTCGCGGATCTCGATGAAGCCCATGCCGTCCAGGGTCGCCACGTCGCCGGTGTGCATCCAGCCGCCGCGCCACAACTCCTCGCCGCGCTCGGGTTCGCGGAAATACCCCTGGGTCAGCCATGGCGAGCGCAACACCAGCTCGCCCTGGGACTCGCCGTCGGCCGGGAGGAAGCGGCCCTGTTCGTCCATGATCGCCGCATCCACCAGCGGCACCGGCACGCCGGCCTTGATCCGGTAGGTGGTGCGCTCGTCCTCGCTTCCGGCCAGCAGTTCGTCGTTGAGGTAGGCGCAGGAAATCAGCGGACAGGTCTCCGACATGCCGTAGGCGGCGGTCAGTTGGATGCCGCGCGCCTTGGCCGCCTCGTAGAGCGAGCGGTTCAGCGCGCTCCCGCCGATGATCACCTTCCAGCCCTTGAAGTCCACGCCCTGGGCAGCCCTGGCGTTCATCACCATCTGCAGGATGGTCGGCACGCAGTGGGAGAAGGTGACCTTCTCGCGCTTCCACAGTTCGACCAGCAGTTCCGGATCGTAACGCCCGGGATAGACCTGCTTGACCCCGAGCATGGTCGCCACGTACGGAGTGCCCCAGGCGTGGACATGGAACATCGGGGTGATCGGCATGTACACGTCGCTGGTACCGAGCAGGCGGATGCTGTCCAGGCTGCCGATGGTCGAAGCCATCGCCAGGGTGTGCAGGACCAGTTGCCGGTGGCTGAAATACACACCTTTCGGATTGCCGGTGGTGCCGGTGGTGTAGAAGGTGGTGGCGATGGAGTTCTCGTCGAAATCGGGGAAGTCGTAGCGCGGGCTGGCCGCGGCCAGCAGCGACTCGTATTCGCCGACCAGGCCGGGCAGTTCCGCGCTCTTCTCCGCGCCGTCGGTGAGCAGGATGGTCCGCTCCACCGTGGCCAGCTGCCCCGCCACCGCCTGGTAGAGCGGGACGAACTCGCTGTTCACCAGCACGAAGCGATCCTCGGCGTGGTTCATGGTGTAGAGGATCTGCTCCGGGGAGAGGCGGATATTGATGGTATGCAGCACCGCCCCGATCATCGGGATGGCGAACATGCATTCCAGGTAGCGATGGCTGTCCCAGTCCATCACCGCCACCGTGTCGCCGGCCTTCACCCCGGCCTCGCTGAGTACGTTGGCCAGGCGCGCGACGCGCTCGTTGAAGGTGGCGTAGCTGTAGCGCACCTGGTCGCGGTAGACGATTTCATGACTCTTTTCGTAACGACGGCCGGAAAGCATCAGGCTCTTGATCAGCAACGGATACTGATAAGCGCCGGCGGCGGCCGGGATGAGACGGGTCTTCAGCATGGGGCGTACACCTGGGAGCGGGTTCGTTGTCAGGATGAGGCCGACTCTAGAGCCGTCGGCGGGCTTTGTTCATCAGTCAAAAGAGTGATTTGCCCCGTGACCTTTCGGAGCCTCCCGGTCACAAGATAGAATCCGCCCACTGAATCGTTCAGACCCTATCCAGAACAAGAGGTAACGTTCCATGTCCGATATCGTCATCGTCGCCGGCGCCCGTACTCCCATGGGCGGCTTCCAGGGCAGCCTGGCCGGCGTTTCCGCGGTCGACCTGGGTGCCGTCGTGATCCGCGAAGCGGTGCAGCGCGCCGGCATCGCCGCCGAGGACGTACAGGAAGTGATCATGGGTTGCGTCCTGCCCGCCGGCCTGAAGCAGGGCCCGGCCCGCCAGGCCGCGCTGGCGGCCGGCCTGCCCGCCGCCACCGGCTGCACCACCATCAACAAGCTGTGCGGCTCGGGGATGAAGGCGGTGATGCTGGCCCACGACCTGCTCAAGGCTGGCACCAACCAGGTGATGGTCGCCGGTGGCATGGAAAGCATGTCCAACGCGCCCTATGTCCTGGAGAAAGCCCGCAGCGGCCTGCGCATGGGCCACGGCGAGATCAAGGACCACATGTTCCTCGACGGCCTGGAGGACGCCCGTACCGGCCGTTTGATGGGTTCGTTCGCCCAGGAGACCGCCGACAAGTACGGCGTGACCCGCGAGGAGATGGACGCCTATGCCATCGAATCGCTCAAGCGCGCCCAGGCCGCCATCGCCGATGGCTCGCTGGCGGCGGAAATCGTCCCGGTCACCGTCACCAGCCGCAAGGGCGAGAGCGTGGTGAAGGACGACGAGCAACCGCTGACCGCCAACCTGGAGAAGATCCCCAGCCTCAAGCCGGCGTTCCGCAAGGACGGCACCATCACCGCCGCCAATGCCAGCTCGATCTCCGACGGCGCCTCCGCGCTGGTCCTGATGACCGCCGAGGAAGCCCAGCGCCGTGGCCTGAAGCCGCTGGCGCGAATCGTCGGCCATGCCACCCAGAGCCAGGACCCGAGCGAGTTCACCCTGGCGCCGATCGGCGCGATGACCAACCTGTTCGCCAGGACCGGCTGGAGCAAGGACGACGTCGACCTGTTCGAGATCAACGAAGCCTTCGCCATGGTCACCATGCTCGCCATGCGCGAACACGGCCTCGATCATGCCAAGGTCAATGTCTATGGCGGCGCCTGCGCCCAGGGCCATCCGGTCGGCTCCACCGGCTCGCGGATCATCCTCACCCTGATCAACGCCCTGCGCCAGAAAGGCGGCAAGCGCGGCGTCGCCTCGCTGTGCATCGGCGGCGGCGAAGCCACCGCCGTGGCGGTCGAACTGCTCTGATACGGCGTTGAGCCATCGGCGCCCGGCCGGCTCGCACTGTCCGGGCGCCCTCTTCCTCAGGTGCCCACCGCGGCGCTGCGCGCCGGACGCGGAAACACCAGCGCCGCGGCGAAGGTCAGCGCGGCGAAGCCCGCCAGTACCAGGTACAACCCCAGCAGCCCCTGCCGTGGCTCCAGGTAGGCGATCATCGGGATCGCCGCCGCGCTGGCACCGAACGACAGGAAATAGCGCAGGGCGAAGACCCGCGCCTGCCACTGCGGCGCGACGAAGTGGGCGACCATCGCGTCGTTCACCGTCACCTGGCCGAACACCGCGAACATGAACAGCGCGCCGAACAGTACCACCGCGCTGCCGTGGCCGTAGGCCAGGGCCAGCAGCAGCGGCACCTGGCAGAAGGTGAGGAAGACGAACGGCAACTTCAGGTTCAGGCGATCGATCAGGCGGCCCATGATCAGTTGCGCCACCGCGCCGAAGGCATAGGCCAGGCTGACCACCACGCCAAGGGTCTGCGGCGACGCCAGCAAGTCGCTCAGGCGCTCCTGGAACAGCTTCGGGTAGGTCACGGTGCTGGCGTTGAACACCACCCCGCCGGTGGCGGTGACCAGCGCCAGCACGCCGAACACCCGGCGCATCGACAGACCCTCGCTGTCCTCGCCACGCGCCGCGGCCTTGGCCGACAGGTGCGGCGATGGCTCCTCGCGCACGCAGAAGAAAAAGCCGATGCCGAGCAGGATGGCCACCCCGCCGGGCAGGATGAACGCCGCGCGCCAGCCGAAGTGCGCGGTGAGAAAGCCGGTAAGCAGCGCGGCGAAGGCGACCCCGAGGTTACCCCACATGCCGTTGATGCCGATCTCGCGGCCGCGGTTCTCCGCGTGTGCCACCAGCATCGCGGTGCCGACCGGGTGGTAGATCGCGGCGAACACCCCGATCAGGGTCAGCCCGGTCACCAGCATCGGTACGCTGCCGGCCAGCCCGGTGAGCAGCGCGGCGGCGCCGATGCCGAAGAAGAAGAGCAGCATCATCCGCCGCCGGCTCCAGGTATCGCCCAGCCAGCCGGCCGGCAGCGAACAGGCGCCGAAGGCGATGAAACCGCCCAGCGACAGGCCGATCAGACCGGCGTAGTCGAGGTCGAAGCTGCCGGCCATGCCGAGCACGGCGGCGGGGAAGATCAGCATGAACATGTGGTCGATGACATGCGCGGCGTTGATGAAGCGGATAACGGTTCGAGGTCGGTTCATGGCGTGCGGTCTGAATGGTCGGTGAGGAATGGGCGTCATGACCCGGGCATGATAGGTTGACCGAAAAGCGCAGACAGGACAGCGAGGTCATCGAAACGGACATGCTGATCGAGCACCGCCCGGACGGCCTGCTGGCCGCCATCTCCCTCGACTTCCCCGACGGCCATCACCTGGGGCGGCATTTCCACCCGCAGGCGCAGTTCCTCTACGCCGCTCGCGGCCTGATGCGCCTGGCCACCCACCACGGCGCCTGGGTGATCCCGCCGACCCGCGCGGTATGGATTCCGGCCCGGGTGGAGCACGAGATATTCATGTCCGGCGAGGTGCACATGCGCACCCTGTTCATCGAGCAACCCGAAACGCCGACACCGCTAAGCGACTGTTGCGTACTGGCGGTGACGCCGCTGCTGCGGGAAATGATCCTGCGCGCCATCCACCTCGAGAGCCAGCCGCGCCTGGACGACTTCCGCCAGCGCCTGCAAGGGCTGATCCTCAGCGAGATCGCCAACCTCGAACGGATGCCGCTGTACCTGCCGATGCCCCGCGACCGCCGCTTGCAGGCGATCTGCCAGGCATTGCTGAAACAGCCGGAACTGGGGCTGACCCTCGATGACTGGGGCCTGCGGGTCGGCGCCAGCTCACGCACCCTGGCGCGGCTGTTCGCCCAGGAATTGCAGATGAGCTTCCATGAGTGGCGCCAGCAACTGCGCCTGACCGAAGCCCTGCCGCGCCTGCTGGCCGGCGACAGCGTGCAGGTGGTCGCCCGCGACCTCGGCTACGGCAGTACGCGGGCCTTCAGCAGCATGTTCCGCCGCCTGCTCGGCGAAACCCCGCGCGACTACCTGGGGCGACTGGAGCAACTGGCACGGGTCAGGGGCCGCGAGGACTGATGCCCCACGGCGCAACGCCAAGCCATGGCAATTCGGCGGATAACGCCTGCGTCGTTATCCGCCCTACCAAGGCGCCGCTAGGGCGCATCCGCCGCCAAGGCTCCCGTAGGGCGCATAACCGCAGCGCGGTTATCCGCCATGGTGCAAGGCGGGAACGCGAGGATTGACGCCCTACGGCGCAACACCGAGCACTGGCGGATCGGCGGACAAAAAGAAGCCCTCCAGCGGAGGGCTCTCGGAAAAGGGCGCCGGAGCGCCCGGATGGGATCGTCGATCAGTGCGGGACGCCCAGCCCCGCCGCGCTCATGAACAGGCGCATCAGCCAGGCGGCGACGCCCAGGGCCAGCACGCTGGCGGTCCAGATGCCCGCCAGCCAGGCCAGGCGTCGCCAGAGCGGTGGCTTGGCCGCGCTATCTCGTTCGGGATGACTCGGCGTACGGACCATATGCGGCGCCTCCTCAGTGATAGCCATCGCCGTGCTTCACCTTGCCGCGGAACACGTAGTAGCTCCAGGCGGTGTAGCCGAGGATGAAGGGAATGATGAACAGCGCGCCGACCAGCATGAAGCCCTGGCTCTGCGGCGGCGCCGAGGCCTCCCAGATGCTCACCGCCGGCGGGATGATGTTCGGCCACAGGCTGATCCCCAGGCCGCTGTAGCCGAGGAAGATCAACACCAGGGTGAGCACGAACGGCTTCACGTGGTCGTTGTTGGCCACCGAGCGCAGCAGCGCATAGAAGGTCACCAGGACCAGGATCGGCACCGGCAGGAACCAGAACAGGTTCGGCAGGCTGAACCAGCGTGCGGCGATCTCGGCATGGGCCAGCGGCGTCCACAGGCTGACCACCCCGATGATCGCCAGCAGCACCAGCGCCAGCGGGCGCGCCAGGTCGTGCATGCGCTCCTGCAGGCGGCCTTCGGTCTTCATGATCAGCCAGGTGCAGCCAAGCAGGGTGTAGGCGACGATCAGGGCCAGGCCGCAGAACAGCGGGAACGGCGCGATCCAGTCCAGCGAACCGCCGGCGAAGCTGCGGTTCTCCACCGGGATGCCTTCGATGAAGGCGCCCAGCGCCACGCCCTGGAAGAAGGTCGCCACCAGCGAACCGCCGATGAACGCCTTGTCCCAGATGTGCTGCTTGGCCGGCTTGGCCTTGAAGCGGAACTCGAAGGCGACGCCGCGGAAGATCAGCCCGACGAGCATGAAGATCAACGGCAGGTAGAGCGCCGACAGGACCACCGCGTAGGCCAGCGGGAAGGCCCCGAACAGCGCCGCGCCGCCCAGCACCAGCCAGGTCTCGTTGCCGTCCCAGACTGGCGCCACGGTGTTCATCATCACATCGCGGTCGCCGCTGTCCTTGAAGAACGGATAGAGCATGCCGATGCCCAGGTCGAAGCCGTCCATCACCACGTACATCATGATGCCGAAGATGATGATGACCGCCCAGATGAGGGGAAGATCGATACCCATGTCTCAGTTCCTCTTGTCCTGGTCGCGGTCGGCCGCTTGCGCGTGGCCGTCGTGCTCTTCGTCGAAACCTTCGCCGGCGGCCGACAACGGCCGTGCCGGCGTGCGCTTCTGCCCGGCGCCTCCCGGGTTGGTCTCGCGTCCCTCATGGGTGACCGGGCCCTTGCGCACCAGGCGCATCATGTAGCCGATACCGACGCCGAACAGCGAGAAGTACACCACCACGAAGGTCAGCAGGGTCAGGCTCATCTGCGTCACGCTCTGCGCCGAGGAGGCGTCGGCGGTGCGCATCAGTCCGTAGACCACCCAGGGCTGGCGGCCCATCTCAGTGGTGAACCAGCCGGCGAGGATCGCGATCAGGCCGGACGGTCCCATCAGCAGGGTCAGGCGCAGGAAGGCCTTCGAGTTGAACAGCTTGTCCTGGCCGCGCCAGCGCAGCCACAGGCTCCAGACGCCGACCAGGATCATCAGCATGCCGAGGCCGGCCATGATCCGGAACGACCAGAACACCACGGTGGAGTTCGGCCGGTCTTCCGGCGGGAAGTCCTTCAGCGCCGGGATCGGCTCGGTCAGGCTGTGCTTGAGGATCAGGCTGCCGAGCACCGGGATCTCCACCTTGAAGCGGGTTTCCTCGCGCTGCATGTCCGGCCAGCCGAACAGGATCAGCGGGGTCGGCTCGCCGCTGCTGTTGTCCCAGTGGCCTTCCATCGCGGCGATCTTCGCCGGCTGGTGCTCCAGGGTGTTGAGGCCATGGGCGTCGCCGATCAGCGCCTGTAC
>NZ_SCND01000132.1:0-14578 GCF_005503585.1 Pseudomonas sp. 2VD | reverse complement strand
GGTGGGGTGGGGGACGGCTTCCTGGATATCCAGGAAAGGAGTTGAAACATGGGAGGCTCCATGACGATTCATGGAGCGGGCTTTTCCGCCAGATCAGGGGCTGGCAACAACGAGAAAACAACGGTAGCGGGGAAGGGGTATTTTTTTGGCGATGTGCCATCTCTATGCTGGGGTGACCTGCCCCCAGTTTTAGTACCGCTTCCTAGTTAGTACGTCCTGGGGTTGATATCAGGGGATACTGTGTCATGGAGAACAGCATGGGAAGTTTATAAACCGAGCATGACTTACGATACGTTTGCCTAACGACGCAGGACAGCCTTATCCAGCCCAGATTAGCCAGTGGCTATTGGAGTCCGGCGGCCTGCGATTCGTGTTGTTGCGGGCGTTTTATGCTGGCACGGTCAGTAGCCAGGCACATCGCTTGTACCACATGCTGGGCCGGCATGACCTGGCTCAGCAGTTATTGTCGGGCTCTTAGAACAGGCTCCCATCGTTGGTTAGCTTAGTTTCACAGAGGTAGCCAGCTCCAACGGCTGCAAGCAGTTGGAAGCCTGCCATCCGTACAGCCAATGGAGTGCATCATGGAACCGGTCCTGGTCGCGTCCTTGCCATAGCTGATTGCGGACCTGTCGCTCCACGCCTTTGGCGTGATAAAGACGGCCCATTTCGCGGGCGGACCACAGTACACGTGCTGTGCGGGGTATGCGTACTTGCTCATAGAGCCGCATGGCGGCCACCAGATCGTGGTTGCAGGCCTTCACCGCCTGTCCAAGCACTACCGCATCCTCCAACGCCATGCAGGCGCCCTGTGCCAGGTACTGAGTCATGGGGTGAGCCGCGTCGCCCAGCAAGGTGACACTGCCTTCGCCCCAGCGGTCGACTGGGTCGCGATCAGCGGTCGCCCAGCGGCGCCAGGAGGTGGGGCGGTCGAGCAGTTGTCGCGGACGCTCGTGGATACCGTCGAAGTACGACAGCACTTCCTCCTTACTGCCGTCGCTGACGCCCCAGCGTTCCTCGCGACGACTATGAAATGTCACCACCAGGTTATATTGCTGGCCGCCGCGTAGTGGATAATGCACTAGGTGGCACCGAGGGCCGGCCCAGAGCATCGGCGCATTGACTTGAAGGTCTTCGGGCATGTCCGCCCGTTCGATGACCGCCCGGTAGACCACATGACCGGTGACGCGGACGTCATCGCCCAGCAGTGTCTGGCGGATGACCGACTTGACTCCGTCGCAGCCGATCACAGCGTCGGCCCGGTAGCGATTGCCGCGGCTGTCGCTCAGCGAAACCCCTGTAGCGTCCGCCACGAGAGTTTCGATACGGGTAGAGGTCTGGAAGCGGATCAGCGGGTTCTTCTGCACGGCCTCGAGGATCGAGCGGTGGATGTCGGCGCGATGGATCACCCCGTAGGGGTTGCCGAAGCGCTTGCGAAAGGCCTCGCCGACATCTATGCGCGCCACTTCCCGGGCATCTATAGCATCCATCATGATCAAATTTTCTGTAAATACCGAGCGTGCCCTTGCGGTATCGCCCACCCCCAGTGCGTCTAGCGCCGAGTAGGCGTTCGGGCCCAGTTGTATGCCCGCGCCGATTTCACCGATTTCTCCGGCTTGCTCCAGCAACAGTACCTCCAGGCCTTGCTGGGTCAGGGCCTGGGCGGCGGCCAGTCCGCCTATGCCACCGCCGACGATGATGATCGATTGTCGTTTTTGGGGTGCATTCATCGTGGAGTCTCCTCACCTGTCTTGCTTTTGTCCTATGGGAATGAAATTGGCCTGACACTCGGGTGCGGTACGCTGAAACACTTCCTGGACCATGCAGTGATCGAATAACGTCACCACCGTGGGTAAGCACTTCAGCTTGCAGCCCTTGCGCAGCGCGTTGCTTACCCATCTTGCTCATGTGCGCTTGGACTTCTGCCACGGCGCCGCTCACTGACTGGCGGGGCAGCACAGGCTCGCTCTCCTACGGGCATGCCGGCGCTAGCGTAGTGGATGGTTCGAGAGCGAACAGATAGGTCATGACAACGTCAACTGGGGCTAACGGTTTTCGCGGGATTCCCGCAGCAGGCCAAGCACCTGCTGCACCGGGCGATCAGAGCAACTGAACAGCACGCATTCCTGCTCGGCCTGCAGGCTCAGCGAAGCCCAACTGGGCACTACGAAGGTGTCCTTGGGAGCAAAATCAAAATTCTGGCCCGCAATGACGGCCCGCCCGTGGCCTTCCACCACCGAGAACACTGTGGCGTCGCTGGTCCGGTAGGTCTTGCCGTTGAAACCACGTGGCAGCAACTGCATGCAGGTGCCGATGGTCGGCATTGCCCAGCCACCGGTGGCCGGATTGACGTACCGCAGCTTCAGGCCGTCCCAATCGTCCGGTTCGGATTGGCGCAGCAGGCTGTCCAGGGCTTCGCGGCTGCGTTCGTAGGGATAGTGGAACAGCGGCGACGTTGCACCGCACACTTGGTGACGAAGCGGAAGCATGTTGGCACCATAGCGCGCTTGGCTGACCCCCTCGGGACGCGTGACGGGCTGTTCGGCATCGAGAGGGCTCTGCGCGAAACCGCAGTCGAGCGAGCGCACCAGGGGAATGTCCAGGCAGTCGAGCCAGACTACCGCTTCGCCGCCCAGGGCTTGTCCGGGGTTGCCATGGGCATGCCATGCCCAGGACGGTGTGATGATGAAGTCGCCCGGCGCCATGGTCACTCGCTCTCCATCCACGGCAGTGTAGGCGCCTTGGCCTTCCACCACGAAGCGTAGCGCCGACTGGCTGTGGCGGTGGTTGGGGGCAAGTTCGCCTGGCATTATCAGTTGCAGGCCGGCATACAGACTAGTGGTGATTGCCGCCTGCCCACGTAGGCCCGGGTTCTCCAGCACCAGAACGCGACGCACGGCCTCTTCAGCGCTGATCAACTGGCCGGCCTCCATGAGGTGCGGACGAATGTCGCCGTAGCGCCACAGGGCCGGCTGGCAGTCGCTGTTGGGTTGGTGCGGGACCAGGTTGTGCAATTGTTCCCAGAGGGGAACCAGCGCCTGGCTGGCAAGGCGCTGATAGAAGGCGGTGCGAGCGCAATCGTTGCTCATGAAAACTCCTCCTGATGAGTGGGGCGGTAGAAATCGGGCATCAGGACAAGAATCTGATGCCGAAGGTGCCGGCGTCATCGACGATATGACCGGCGTGAGGGGCCTCGAAATGCCCGGGCAAGAGGAGTGCGCCGTGCTGTTCGCAAAACGACAGCAGGTCGTAGCGACTGCGCGCGGCCAGCGCAGGGTCTTCGCAAACCTTGCTGCTCCACTGCCAGAATGGAATTTGGATCGGAGAGTGCAGCATGTCGCCGCTAAATACGCCGCGTGCGCCTCGGGAGGACAGTTCGATCCGCACATGCCCGGGCGAATGGCCCGGTGCATGGCGGATGAGAAAGGTGTCGTCCAGTTCATAAGTGTCGGCGAACATCACACTCTGGCCTGCCTCGATCACAGGCAAAACACTGTCGTTGTACATGGGCGCGAACCAGGCAGGGCCGGGGGCACCTTCGCCGCGTACGGCGCGCAGCAAATGGTCGTACTCGACCTGTGAGATCACATAGCGGGCTTTGGGAAAGGTCGGTACCCAGACGCCGTTGACCAGTTGGGTGTTCCAACCGACATGATCGGCGTGCAGGTGGCTGCACATAACGTAATCGATGTCCTGAGGCTGGATGCCCAGGGCTCGCATCCAGTCCAGGTAGCGTGTGCACAGATGGTGCATTTCCGGCAAACCGGGGCGCTCCTTGTGATTGCCGATGCAACTGTCGATCAACACAGTGTGGCGGCCGGTGCGTACGATCCAGCTGTGCACCGGCATCGGAATGCGACCGCTTTCCGGATCGTAATGAGTTGGTGCCAACCAGTGCTCATGGGCAGCCACGCGCTGGCGGTCGAAATTCGGCAGCCAGCTTTGTGCGGTTTCGCCCAACAGCGAAGTGTCGTACAAGCGAATCACCTCAACCTCGCCCAGGCCGATACGGAAGACGTTGCGGTCATGCTGGACGATGCGTGCGCCATGGGAATGATTGTAGATGTGGGTCATTGCAGCCTCCCGGCAGGCTGGCGCGGGGTGAGCGGGGAACTGGCCGGCCGCTGTTTGCGGGGCGAGGCCTTGCCCGTAATGAAATCGGCAGCGCGTTCAGCCATCATCATGATCAGCGCGTTGGTCGGGCCCCGGATGATGCGCGGGATGGCAGAGCCATCAACGACTCGCAACGCCCTCACGCCTCGCACACGCATCTGATTGTCGAGCACCGCTTGCGGATCTTCGTCAGGCCCCATTCGGCAGGTGCCGACCGGGTGATGCAGGGTGATGGCTTGGCTGCGGATGAAGGCGTCGACCTCGGCGTCGCTTTGGACCCTGAGACCAGGTGCGAGCTCTTCGGCGATGAAGGCCTCCAGACCCGGCTGTGCGCCGATCTCGCGCATGCGCCTGAACATCTGGCGTACCGCGATGCAGTCGTTCTCCCTGGTTAGGAAATGCTGACGGATACAGGCAGGTTGCTCGGGGTCCGCCGATTGCAGTGTGACCTGACCGCGGCTTTCAGGAGTCAGGTACACACCTTTGATGGCGAAGGCATCGCTGTAGGGCCGCTTGAATGGTTCAAGATAGGGCGCGGCGTTCATCGGTCCGGCGGCCAGGATCAGTTGTACGTCGGGATGCGCGAGGTCGGCGTGGCTGCGAACAAGCCCAACCGCCGCCGCGGGTATGCGACTGGAGAAGCCATTGCCGCCAAGCAGTGTACGCAGGACATCTAGGACAATTCGGTCGGCGCGCATCATTCGGTGTAAGGGACCGGGAGTGCGCCGCCGCCAGCGGAGATCGAAGACAATATGGTCGTGCAGGTTGTTGCCCACACCCTGCAGGTCTACCAAGCTTTCGATACCATGCGCCTGCACATGTCCGGCAGGGCCGATGCCCGACAGCATCAGCAATTGTGGCGAATTGATTACCCCACCGCAGAGTATGACCTCCCGGCGGGCCTCTGCGTGATGTAGCTCGCCGTTGCGGGCATATTCGACCGCGACGGCACGCGGCGTGGATTGGTCGTTGTCGAACATGATGCGCCTGGCCAGGGCGCCAGTCACCAGGGTGACATTGCCACGGGCTAGGGCCGGGCGCAGGTAGGCTACTGCCGCGCTGCAGCGAAGGCCATTACGAATGGTGGCCTGCATCGGTCCGAAACCTTCGTTTGAAGCTCCGTTGTAGTCCGGATTTTCGGGATAGCCGCAGGCTCGTGTCGCGGCTAGGAATCCATCGATCAAGGGGTCTTGGTAGTCGAGCCGTCCAACCGTCAGCGGACCGCTGCCTCCGCGCAAGGCGCTTTCGCCACCTTCCCAGCTTTCGCTGCGCTTGAAATAGGGCAGCACATCGTCGTAAGCCCAGCCCTCAATGCCCAGCTCATTGGCCCAGCCGTCATAGTCCTCGCGAGCTCCCCGAGCATAGGCCATGCCGTTGATCGATGAGGATCCGCCAACCACCTTGCCGCGGGCGCATTCGATCCGGCGGGCCTGCATGCTAGCTTCTGGCTCGGTGAAGTATCCCCAGTCGAACAGCCTGTTCTTGAGGATCACGCCCCAGGTCAGCGGTACCTTGATATAGGGTGAGCGGTCCTGGCCACCAGCCTCGAGCACTAGGACACTCACTTGCGGATCTTCGCCCAGGCGATAAGCGAGAGCGCACCCGGCGGAGCCGGCGCCAACGATCACGTAGTCGTAGCTGGTGAGGTTCATATCGACACCTCGCGATAGGTGACTATACGTTCCGATGGCCGGGAAGGTGCGGGAGTCAGAGGAACCATTGTTGTCTCCTGTCAGGCAGGCTTGTTGTTGGTTCCGGGGATGATGGGGTAATGCAAATCATACCTTCAAATACGTATTAATCTTTATTCAAATAGCCAAGTGGATATAGGAGTGTGGCCATGCGTGGTTTTGATTCGTACCTCACCTTCCAGAAGCTTGAGGTGTTCTGCACCGTTGTGGAGTTGGGCAGCGTCACTCGGGCTGCGGACCGGCTGTGCATAGCCCAGCCGGTGGTCACTGCCCATGTGCGCAGCATGGAGGCACGGCTGGGCTATGCCTTGGTTAGGCGTTCGGGCCGCAATATCGCTTTGACGGAGGCGGGCGAGCGCATTTATCGATGGGCGACGGAGGTCATAACCCGTACCCGAGAGGTGGAACGCGAGTTGGCTGGGCTGGAAAGTGGCGAGATGGGCAATGCCGTGGTGGCGACGTCAATGTCGGTAGGGTCCTATGCGTTGCCGCCGCTGCTGCTGGACTTTCACCGGCTGCATCCCGACGGGTTGGTGACGGTGGAAATCTCCAACCCGCAGGGCGCCGTAGATGCCACGCGTATGGGGACATGCGATTTTGCGGTAATTCTGTTAGCTGTTGGCCAGGATCTTGATGGCTTAACCACCTTGCCGTTGTGGGAAGACGACTTAGTGTTGGTGTGCTCGCCGAGCAGCCCATGGGCAAGCTTGCCGCTGGCCGATCTCGATGTGCACCAGATGCCTTTCGTCAGCACGCCACGCAATATGCCGCGTCGAGAATTGGAGGAGTCACTGCTGCGTCGACAGGGTTTCGAGCAGCGGCGAGTGGTCATCGAGCTAGGCCATCCGGAGGCCATGAAGCATGCGGTGCGACAGGAAGTCGGCGTGAGCTTCATGTTCGCCTCAGCGGTGCGCGCCGAGATTGCCCGTGGTGAGCTGCAGGTGCTGGCACGCCCCGATCTGTCCATGAAGGTACCGATCTATCTGGTGCACCGCGAAGACAAGCGCTTCTCAGCTTTCCAGACTCAATTGGTCCAGTTCATTCTCAGCCGTGCGGTGCCGGTTTCCGTGCCCTAATCTCATAGTCGGCTGACTATGTTTGGTTGTGGGAATAGCTAATGGATATATGGTAAGGCCGCTCCTAATCTACGAGTGTGTATGGCGAGCCAGCCAGGTCATGGAGGCTCGCACTGACGCCTAACCACTCAAGGAACATGCCTACCATGCTTAACCATTCTTGCCAGGCTCATGGCAGCGCAGCGTTTGCTAACGATTCTGGGCATATCGGCATTACACCGGATCCTGCGTTGGTCGAGGATCTGGTCCGTGCCAACCATATTCTGTTCGATCAGGGCATTGTCGATGCCTTCGGTCATGTCAGCGTGCGTCACGACAAAGATCCCGAACGATTCCTACTGGCGCGCAACATGGCCCCAGGAACCGTGCGCCCCGAGGATATCGTCCAGTTCACCCTGGACGGAGCGCCGGTTGATGCCGGCGGGCGGGCGGTCTATCTCGAGCGTTTTATCCATGCAGAGATTTATCGGCTGCGCCCTGACGTGCAGGCGATTGTCCATAGCCATTCACCTACAGTCCTGCCGTTTAGTGTCTCGCGTGCTGTTGCGCTGCGACCGGTATGCCACATGAGCGGCTTCCTAGGGGCGGGTGCGCCGGTGTTCGAGATCCGCGAGAGCGGCGGCGATGCCACCGACCTGCTGGTGCGTAACAATGCCCTCGGCGCGGCGCTGGCCCGCAGCCTTGGCGACGCGTCATTCGTGCTGATGCGTGGGCATGGCTCTACGGTGGTGGCACCGACCCTCAAGCAGGCTGTGTACCGGGCCGTGTATGCCGAGGTCAACGCACGCATGCAGATCGAGGCGCTAAACCTGGGCGATGTGGTCTACCTAAGTGAAGAGGAGGCGGCCACCGCCTGCGCCAACATCGAGACCCAGGTCGACCGGCCATGGGAATTGTGGAAGAAGCGTGTGCAGCGCCTGCACGCTTCCGATGTCCATTGAGCGACTGGAGAGGATGGGAGCATGCAAGACTCATTGATCACAGGGCGCCTGCTGATTGACGGCGAACTGGTCGAGAGCGAAGGCGCTGGCTGGGTGGATTCTATAAACCCCGCCAACGAACAGATCATTGGCCGCGCGCCCGCCGGTACCCGACGGGATGTTGAGCGAGCGGTGGATGCTGCTCGCCGCGCGTGGCCGGCCTGGGCCGAGCGTACCGGTGAGGAGCGAGGCGAACTACTGCGCACCTTCGGCGAGCGTATCAAGGCGCGTGCCGAGGAGCTGTCTCGGATCGAGGTGCTGGATTCGGGCAATACCTACTCTCCCACCCTGGCCAGTATGCACGAGACCGTGCGTAGCCTGCGTTACTATGCGGGTCTGATACACGGGCTGCACGGCGAAACGATTCCCGCCACTGGCAGACATCTCCACATGACGGTTCACGAGCCGTATGGCGTGGTCGGCCGTATCGCCGCGTTCAACCACCCGGCAATGTTCTCTGCTGCGCGCACCGCCTCGGCACTGGTGACCGGCAACACTGTTGTGGTCAAGCCTCCGGAAACTTCGCCGTTGTCAGTGCTGCTGCTGGGAGAGATCGCGCGGGAAGTGTTGCCGCCCGGGGTATTCAACATCGTCAACGGCACTGGCCAAGAGGTTGGCGATGCGTTGGTGCGTCACCCCGAGGTCAAGCGCATCGCGCTGATCGGCTCGGTACCGACTGGCATGGCGATCCAGCGCAGCGCCGCGCAGGTTGGGATTAAGCACGTGACCCTGGAACTGGGCGGCAAGAACCCGATGATCGTGTTCCCCGACGCTGATCTCGATGCCGCGGCCGACAGTGCGGTACGCGGGATGAACTTCTCCTGGCAGGGGCAATCCTGCGGCTCCAATTCGCGGCTGCTGGTCCACGAATCGATCTACGAAGCCCTGCTGCAGCGCGTCGTCGAGAAGGTGGCTGCGATAAAAGTGGGCGACCCTATGGCCCCGGATACGGGCATGGGGCCGATCAACTCAGCCAAGAGCTATGCTCATGTGATGAGCTTCCTTGACCCGGCGCAGACCCAGGGGGCTCGCCTGATGACCGGCGGCCGCCGCCCGCCAGGCGCGGCCTTCGCCAAGGGCTTCTGGGTCGAACCGACTGTTTATGCCGACGTTCTCCCCGGCATGCGCCTATGGCGCGAGGAAGTCTTTGGGCCGGTACTGTCTGTCAGCAAATGGCGCGACTTTGAGCAAGTTATCGCCATGGCTAACGACACTGAGTATGGACTGTCCGCCGCCATCTGGACCCAGGATATTCAACAGGCATTCGATACTGCCCGCCGGGTGCGGGCTGGAAGCGTCTTCATCAACGGCAGCAACACCCATTTTCTCGGCGTGCCCTGGGGCGGTTTCAAGAACAGCGGCGTGGACAGGGAAGAGGGCATTGAGGAGCTGTACAGCTACGTGGAGAAGAAGGTCATCAACGTCATGCTGTAAACGTTCGATGTACTGACAGGCCCGGCGCAGCGAGGCGCGGGCGTCACGGTTGTCGAGGGATCAACTGTAGCGGAAATGGCGCTGGCCCATGAGGGGGCGGTCCGCCCTCTGGTGCCTGCACGACACTGACCCAGCAAGAGGTTTCTTTCATGAGCGAAACAAGCAAAGTCGCGTTGATCACTGGCTCATCGCGCGGGATCGGTGCGGCCCTGGCCCAGCGCCTGGCTGGCGAGGGTTTCCGGGTAATTGTGAACTACGCCGGCAGCGCCGGCCCGGCCGCGGCAGTGGTCGCCTCCATTGAGGCGGCCGGTGGTCAGGCTCTGGCCCTTCAGGCTGATGTGGCAGATCCCGTGGCGGTTGGAGTGATGTTTGAAGAAGTTGAGAGAGCGTTCCAGGGTATCGACGTGGTCGTCAACTGTGCCGGCGTGATGCAACTGGCCAGCGTTGCCGACAGCGACGACCAACTGTTCGATCGCACGGTGGCCATCAACTTCAAGGGCACCTTCAATGTCTGCCGTGAAGCCGCGCGACGTCTGCGCGACGGTGGCCGGATTATCAACTTCTCATCCAGCGTGATCGGGATGCGTAGCCCCACCTACGGCGTCTATATCGCCACCAAGGCGGCCGTGGAGGGGTTGACTCAGGTACTCGCCCAGGAAATGCGAGGGCGCGGCATCACTGTCAATGCGGTGGCGCCAGGGCCTGTGGCCACCGCGCTGTTTCTTGACGGTAAAAGCCCGGAACTGATCGAACGCATGTCCCGAGTCGCGCCGCTGGAGCGCCTTGGTGAACCCGGGGATATCGCTGAGGTGGTCGCGTTCCTCGCTGGTCCGCAAGGGGGCTGGGTTAACGGACAGGTCGTGCGAGCCAATGGCGGCCTATGCTGAGCGGCAACACTGAATAGAAGGAGCCATTTCATGAAACAGATCGTTCTGGTAACCGGCGCATCGAGCGGCTTCGGACTGCTCAGTGCCCAGCGACTGGCCCAAGCGGGCCATACCGTTTACGCTTCGATGCGTGAAACCCAGGGGCGCAATGCGCCGCGGGTGACCGAAATCGCGGCCTATGCACAAACGCACGGCGTCGATTTGCGCACCGTCGAGCTCGACGTGCAATCGCAAGCATCTGTGCAGGCCGGCATCGACAAGGTCGTCGCGGACAATGGCCGGCTCGATGTAATCGTCCACAACGCGGGGCATATGGTGTTCGGTCCCGCCGAAGCCTTTACCCCGGAACAGTACGCGCAACTTTACGACATCAATGTGCTGTCGACCCAGCGCGTGAACCGCGCGGCCTTGCCTTATATGCGCAAGCAGGGGCGCGGGCTGCTGGTATGGGTGTCGTCGTCCTCGGCTCGTGGCGGTACGCCGCCGTTCCTGGCGCCATACTTCGCCGCTAAGGCAGCGATGGATTCCCTCGCCGTTTCCTATGCTTGCGAGGTTTCACGCTGGGGCATCGAGACCTCGATCGTGGTGCCCGGCGCGTTTACCAAAGGCACCAATCATTTCGCCCATGCCGGCAGTCCTGCCGACGCGGCGGTTAAGGCGGCCTACGATACGGGTCCATATGCCGATGTGGCGGTTAAGTCCCTCGAGGGGCTGGCAGCACAGGAGCCGGAAGATGCCGACGCCTCGTCCGTCGCGGTGGCCATCACCGAGATCGTCGATGCGCCTTTCGGCAAACGGCCGTACAGGGTGTACGTCGACCCAGCGCAGGATGGCGCAGAGGAAGTATTTCGGGTCGGCGATCGGATCCGTCGCGAGATGTTCCGCACGATTGGTCTCCAGGATCTGCTCAAGCCTCGTATCAACGTGTGACCTTCAATCACCCTGCACACTCCGAAGCCAAGCTCCGCAACAGGAGAAATACCATGACCGACCACAGCATAAAGGGCAAGATCGTCATCATCGCCGGCGGCGCCAAGAACCTCGGTGGCCTCATCGCACGCGATCTTGCCGCTCACGGCGCGAAGGCCGTCGCCATCCACTACAACAGTGATTCAACAAAGGCCGAGGCCGATGCTACGATCGCCGCGATCAAGGCTGCGGGTGCCCAGGCGGTGGCGTTCCAGGCAGACCTAACCCGTGCCGGGGCCATGGAAAAGCTGTTCGCCGATGTGGTTGACGCCATCGGCCGTCCCGACATTGCCATTAACACGGTGGGCAAGGTACTCAAGAAACCAATCGTTGACATTAGCGAAGCTGAGTACGACCAGATGAGCGATGTCAACGCCAAGTCGGCATTCTTCTTCCTCAAGGAGGCCGGCAAGCACCTTAATGATAACGGCAAGATCTGCATGCTGGTTACCGCCTTGCTGGGGGCTTATACCCCATACTACGCCGCGTATGCGGGCACCAAGGCTCCAGTGGAGCATTTCGTGCGGGCAGCGTCCAAAGAGTTGGGTGAGCGGGGTATCTCAGTCACCGCGATCGGCCCAGGTCCGATGGATACACCGTTCTTCTATCCAGAGGAGGGTGCCGATGCGGTGGCGTACCACAAGACGGCCGCGGCGCTGTCGAAATATTCGCGCACGGGCTTGACCGACATCGAGGACATCGTTCCATACATTCGCTTCATGGTGTCCGAAGGGTGGTGGATGACCGGGCAGACGATTCTGGTGAACGGCGGTTACACCACCAAGTGAGCGAACGGAGGCCGCTTCCCCATGGGGAAGCGGTCTTGTCTTGCGACCGGCGTGCCCATGAGTGCGGTACGCTAATGTTAGGGTGGAGTGTTATGACCGGCGAATCCGTTTCACAGACCGCCGAAACGGCGGTCCATCAGGGGTTCGACCTGCTACCCGTGGTCGTGCTGTTGGGAGCTGCGGCGATCGCCGTACCTCTGTTCAAACGTCTGGGGCTGGGTTCAGTCCTGGGCTATCTGGCGGCCGGGGTAGTTATCGGGCCATTCGGCCTGGGCTTTTTTGACGACACCCATTCGATCCTACAGGTCGCGGAGCTGGGGGTGGTGATGTTCCTCTTCATCATCGGCCTGGAGATGCAACCGTCGCGCCTACTGTCGATTCGCGGGGATATCTTTGGACTTGGCTTTGCACAGGTTCTGGTCTGTATCGGGCTGCTCACCTGCGTCGGGCTGCTGCTCGGCTATCCGACTGCGCAAAGCTTCGTCGCCGGCACAGGCTTCGTGCTTACCTCCACGGCGATCGTCATGCAGATGCTGCAGGAGCGTCGTCTGTTGGGGCAGCCCAAGGGGCGGCGGATCGTGGCCGTCCTGCTGCTCGAAGATCTAGCCATCGTTCCGCTCCTGGCGCTGGTCGCCTTTCTCGCGCCGGGAGGCGGGCAGGTCAGCCAGGGCGGTCGCTGGATCGAAGTCGCCACTGGGGTGGGGGCCATTGTTGGCCTGTTGGTGGCGGGGCGCTACCTGCTTGATCCGCTGTTCCGCGTGCTGGGTAAGGCGAAGGCTCGTGAAGTAATGACCGCGGCAGCCCTGTTCGTCGTGCTAGGGGCGGCATTGCTCATGCAGTGGGGCGGGTTATCCATGGCCATGGGCGCGTTCTTGGCCGGGGTATTGCTGTCTGAATCGTCATTTCGCCACCAGTTGGAGGCCGATGTCGAGCCGTTTCGCGGCATTCTGTTGGGGTTGTTCTTCCTTGGCGTGGGCATGTCGCTTGATGCCGGCATCGTGGCGGGTAACTGGCGGCTGATTGCGGTGTCCGTGCTGGCCTACATGTTGTTGAAAATGCTTGGCATCTTCCTGGTTGCCCGGCTGATGGGGGCCGGCAACCGCGAGGCGCTGGAGCGGGCGGTTTTGATGGCCCAGGGCGGAGAATTCGCTTTCGTGCTGTACGCCGCCGCCATGGCGGTGGGGCTGATCGATCGGCACGGCAATGCCATCCTGACGGCGACCATCATCCTGTCCATGGCCCTTACTCCGATCCTAGTGATGGCCCATGACCGCTTGATGCCCAAGGTTTCGCCATCGCTAGAGGGCGTCGAGCCCCCGGACAACCTCAGTGCCAGCGTGCTGCTGATCGGTTTTGGGCGGTTTGGGCAAATTGTCAGCCAGCCATTGCTCAGCCATGGCTGTTCGATTTCGATCATTGAGACTGATCCCGATGCCATCCGCGATGCCGGCGACTTTGGCTTCAAGGTGCACTACGGTGACGGAGCTCGCCTGGATATTCTCCAGGTTGCGGGAGCGGCGAACGCACGGCTGATCATCGTCGCCGTTGATGATCGCGAGGCTAGCCTGAAGATTGCCGAATTGGTTCATACCAGCTTCTCGCAGGTCCCAGTGCTGGCTCGTTCGTTCGACCGGGAGCACGCCATCGAACTGCTTAATGCAGGCGCTACCTGGCAAGTCCGGGAAACTTTCGAGTCGGCGCTGACATTGAGCGAGCACGCCCTGGAGCTGATGGGAACGCCGGAGCAAATGCGCCGTCAGATCATGGACGACGTGCGGCGTCGTGACGCCGAGCGCTTCGCCCTGGAAACGGCGCAGGGAATCTACGCTGGGCGCAGCCTGATCCATGGCAACCGGAGTGCATCATGAATCCCGCAGGTATTGAGTTGATAGACTTCTGGCGACGGGCTGGAGACCAAGGTCTATGGTTCGCCAAGCAGGCCTCGTTTGATCGAGCCTTCCGACGGCGTTTCCTCAATCTGCACCTGGCCGTTGTGGACCGGCATCACGATGACTGGATCGAAACGCCACTGGGCGCGCTGGGATTGCTATTGCTGACCGACCAGTTCCCCCGCAATGCTTTTCGCGGTTCCGCACGGATGTATGCCACTGATCCAATAGCTCGACATTTTGCTCTCCAGGCCCTGGAGGCTGGACACATGCCCCACGTCGACGCGCCGTTGCGCGTGTTCTTCTGCCTACCATTCGCCCATTCCGAGGATCTGGCCGACCAAGCGCTGTCGATACGGTTGAACAAGCAATTGGGTCAACCCTGGTTGGCGCATGCCGAAGGACATTGCGACATCATTCGGCGTTTTGGTCGATTTCCGCACAGGAACGCGATCCTGGGTCGGGTCTCGACCCAAGAAGAGGAGCGCTTTCTTCAGGAAGGCGGTTTTGCCGGTTGACTCCGATTCGTCGACATACCTCTGGACAGACTTTTTTGGGAAAAGACTTAAAATCCTGGCCGATTGCGCCCCTATGTGAAATTGTGATCGTTCTCGACGTCAAAGTAGTAACCCACCATAGGATGACGTCTGTGGGGGCATGAACCTATAGCCTTTTCAGTGCGTTCGCCAGGGCGAACGCAGCCATTTCTGCCTTCCGGCAGGCCCTTTCGGGTAGGGCTTTTACCCTTGTGAAC
>NZ_SCND01000131.1:0-14608 GCF_005503585.1 Pseudomonas sp. 2VD | reverse complement strand
CTGCCGATCCAGGGCCTGGCGACCTTGCAGGAGGCCGGACCGGCTCAGCTGAGCTTCCTGGCCAACCCGCAGTATCGCAAGTACCTGCCCGAAAGCCGTGCCGGCGCCGTCCTGCTGACGGCTGCCGACGCCGACGGGTTTGCCGGTACCGCGCTGGTGGTGGCCAACCCCTACCTGGCCTATGCCAGCCTGTCGCACCTGTTCGATCGCAAACCGAAGGCGGCCGCCGGTATCCATCCCACCGCCATCGTCGCGGCGGACGCCGAGGTCGATCCGAGCGCCAGCGTCGGCGCCTATGCGGTTATCGAGAGCGGCGCCCGCATCGGCGCTGGCGTCAGCATCGGCGCGCACTGCGTGATCGGCGCCCGTAGCGTGATCGGCGAAGGCGGCTGGCTGGCGCCGCGGGTCACGCTCTACCACGACGTCACCATCGGCGCGCGGGTGAGCATCCAGTCGGGCGCGGTGATCGGCGGCGAGGGCTTCGGTTTCGCCAACGAGAAGGGCGTCTGGCAGAAGATCGCCCAGATCGGCGGGGTGACCATCGGCGACGACGTCGAGATCGGCGCGAACACCACCATCGACCGTGGAGCACTGTCCGATACGCTGATCGGCAACGGTGTGAAGCTGGACAACCAGATCATGATCGCGCACAACGTGCAGATCGGCGATCATACCGCCATGGCTGCTTGCGTCGGCATTTCCGGCAGCGCCAAGATCGGCAGGCATTGCATGCTCGCCGGCGGCGTTGGCTTGGTCGGCCATATCGAGATCTGCGACAACGTTTTCGTGACCGGCATGACCATGGTGACCCGCTCGATCACCGAGCCGGGATCGTATTCCTCCGGTACCGCCATGCAACCGGCGGCCGAATGGAAAAAAAGCGCCGCGCGCATTCGTCAACTGGACGACATGGCGCGTCGACTTCAGCAGCTGGAAAAACGCCTGGCTGCCGTGACCTCAAGCGGTGACGCTTCATCTGATGCGTAATTGACGTTTTTTGCGTCACCCTTTTCTGAACAGGCTCCCCCTAACATGATGGACATCAACGAGATTCGCGAATACCTGCCTCATCGCTATCCTTTCCTGCTGGTGGATCGGGTGGTAGAGCTGGACATCGAGGGCAAGCGCATTCGCGCCTACAAGAATGTCAGTATCAATGAGCCGTTCTTCAACGGACATTTCCCCGAGCACCCGATCATGCCGGGCGTGCTGATCATCGAGGCGATGGCCCAGGCGGCCGGTATCCTCGGTTTCAAGATGCTCGACGTGAAGCCCGCCGACGGCACCCTTTACTACTTCGTCGGTTCGGACAAGCTGCGCTTCCGCCAGCCGGTCCTGCCGGGCGACCAACTGCAACTGCACGCCAAGTTCATCAGCGTGAAGCGCAGCATCTGGAAATTCGACTGCCACGCTACCGTCGACGACAAGCCGGTATGCTCGGCTGAAATCATCTGTGCGGAACGCAAACTATGAGTTTGATCGATCCTCGCGCCATCATCGATCCGAGCGCCAGGCTGGCGGCTGACGTCCAGGTGGGCCCGTGGTCCATCGTCGGGGCGGAAGTGGAGATCGGTGAAGGGACGGTGATCGGTCCGCACGTGGTGCTCAAGGGCCCCACGAAGATCGGCAAGCACAACCGCATCTACCAGTTTTCCAGCGTCGGCGAGGATACTCCCGACCTGAAATACAAGGGCGAGCCGACGCGCCTGGTGATCGGTGACCACAACGTGATCCGCGAAGGCGTGACCATCCATCGCGGAACCGTCCAGGATCGCGCGGAAACCACCATTGGCGACCACAATCTGATCATGGCCTATGCGCACATCGGCCATGACAGCGTGATCGGCAACCATTGCATCCTGGTGAACAACACGGCGCTGGCCGGGCATGTCCACGTGGACGACTGGGCGATCCTGTCCGGCTACACCCTGGTGCACCAGTACTGCCGGATCGGCGCGCACAGCTTTTCCGGCATGGGCAGCGCCATCGGCAAGGACGTCCCGGCCTACGTGACGGTCTTCGGCAACCCGGCCGAAGCCCGCAGCATGAACTTCGAAGGCATGCGTCGGCGCGGCTTCAGCAGCGAGGCCATCCATGCCCTGCGGCGTGCCTACAAGGTGGTCTATCGCCAGGGACATACCGTCGAGGAAGCCCTGGCCGAGCTGGCCGAAAGCGCTGCCCAGTTCCCCGAGGTCGCGGTGTTCCGTGATTCCATCCAGAGCGCAACCCGCGGCATCACCCGCTGAGCCATGGCTGACGGATTACGCGTAGCCCTGGTCGCCGGCGAGGCCTCCGGCGACATCCTCGGGTCCGGACTGATGCAGGCGCTGCGGGCGCGGCACCCGGATATCGAGTTCATCGGCGTCGGTGGGCCGCGCATGGAGGCCGAAGGGCTGTCCAGCTATTTCCCCATGGAGCGCCTGTCGGTGATGGGCCTGGTCGAAGTGCTGGGCAGGCTGCCGGAGTTGTTGCGACGGCGCAAGCGCCTGATCCGCACGCTCATCGAGGCCCGGCCGGATGTGATGATCGGCATCGACGCTCCCGACTTCACCCTCGGCGTCGAACACAAGCTGCGCCAGGCTGGCCTGCGCACCGTGCATTACGTCAGCCCTTCGGTGTGGGCCTGGCGGCAGAAGCGGGTGCTGAAGATTCGCGAAGCCTGCGACCTGATGCTGGCATTGTTCCCCTTCGAAGCACGTTTCTACGAAGAGCATGGGGTGCCCGTGCGTTTCGTCGGCCACCCCCTGGCCAACACCATTCCCCTGCAGGCGGATCGCGCTGCGGCCCGCGCGCGGCTCGGATTGCCGGCGGACGGACAGGTGGTGGCGCTGATGCCGGGCAGTCGCGGCGGCGAGGTCGGCAAGCTCGGCGCGTTGTTCCTCGACACCGCCCAGCGCCTGCTCGTCGAACGGCCGGGCCTGCGTTTCGTGCTGCCCTGCGCCAGCGCTGCACGGCGCGAACAGATCGAGCAGATGCTCCAGGGCCGCGAGCCTCTGCCGCTGACGCTGCTCGACGGCGCTTCCCATGAAGCGTTGGCCGCCTGCGATGCGGTGCTGATCGCCTCCGGTACCGCGACCCTCGAGGCGCTGCTCTACAAGCGGCCCATGGTGGTGGCTTATCGGGTCGCCGGGCTGACGTACCGGATTCTCAAGCGCCTGGTGAAAAGCCCTTACATCTCCCTGCCGAACCTGCTGGCCGGGCGCCTGTTGGTGCCGGAACTGATCCAGGACGCCGCCACCCCGCAAGCGCTGGCCGCAACCCTCTCGCCGCTGCTGGACGACGGCTCGCAGCAGGTGGAATTCTTCGATGCCATCCATCGGGCCTTGCGCCAGGATGCTTCGGCACAGGCGGCGGAAGCCGTCCTGCAACTGGTGGAGCGCCGCTGATGCAACTGGGCCTGGATTTCAATCTGGTGGAGGATCTGGTCGCGGGCGTCGACGAGGTCGGTCGCGGTCCGTTGTGCGGTCCGGTGGTCACCGCCGCGGTGATTCTCGACCCGAGCCGCCCAATCCTCGGCCTGAACGACTCGAAGAAGCTCAGCGAAGCTCGTCGCGAGGCGCTGTTCGAAGAGATCCGCGAGAAGGCCCTGGCCTGGTGCATCGCCCGCGCCGAGGTCGAGGAGATCGACCGGCTGAACATTCTGCATGCCACCATGCTTGCCATGCAGCGCGCGGTCGAAGGCCTCAGCGTGACTCCGCGGCTGGCCCTGATCGACGGCAATCGCTGTCCGAAACTGGCGGTGCCCAGCGCGCCGGTGGTCAAGGGCGACAGCCAGGTACCGGCAATCGCCGCGGCGTCGATCCTGGCCAAGGTCAGTCGCGACCGGGAAATGGTCGAGCTGGACCGGGTCTATCCGGGCTATGGCATGGCCGGGCACAAGGGCTATCCGACCGCTGTCCATCTCGAGGCGCTTTCCCGTCTCGGCCCGACGCCGATCCATCGACGCTCGTTTGCTCCGGTTCGCGAATTGCTGGATGTCCCTGTTCAATAATTGAGCGGATGTCGCGTGACTGACCGTATCCGTCGCCTGGTGACAAGCGGTGAGCGGCGTCAATAGCGGAAAGTCCTGCCCCTTCCTGCCAGGTACCATTCACAGCGAAATTTCCTTCGGCTCGCACGTCATTCCGTGTGTGTCCGAAACACGCGGCCTTCTACCCGGGAGGTCGGCTGACAACAATCCGCCATAAGCGGAACAGGGGAGTTATCCATGCAAGAATTCGCCACTCAGGTCGTCGACCTGCTCAACGGCCTTATCTGGGGCAAGATCCTCATCTGGCTGCTGGTCGGTTGCGGCCTGTACTTCACTGTGCGCCTGGGATTGATCCAGTTCCGCCACTTCGGCCATACCTTCAGCGTGCTCAAGGGCAGCCGCCAGTCGGACGACTCGGGAATCTCCTCGTTCCAGGCGCTCTGCACCTCTCTGGCGGCGCGGGTCGGTACCGGCAACGTCGCCGGCGTGGCGGTAGCGATCACGCTCGGCGGTCCCGGCGCAGTGTTCTGGATGTGGGCGATCGCCCTGGTGGGGATGGCGACCGGCTTCGTCGAGGCGACCCTGGCCCAGTTGTTCAAGATTCGCGACGACAAGGGCCAGTTCCGTGGCGGCCCGGCCTACTACATGGAGAAGGGCCTGGGCGCGCGCTGGATGGGCATCCTGTTCTCGATCTTCCTGATCATCGCCTTCGGTTTCGTCTTCAACTCGGTGCAGGCCAATACCATCACCGGTGCCATGCAGGGCGCCTTCGGCGTGCCGACCTGGATCAGCGGCATCGCCGTGGTGATCCTCACCGCGTTGATCATCTTCGGCGGCCTGCGCTCCATCGCGCGCTTCTCCGAGCTGGCGGTACCCTTCATGGCGGTGGCCTACCTGCTGCTGGCGGTGGGCATCATCCTGTTCAATCTCAGCGAACTGCCGGGCGTCCTGGAGATGGTGGTGAAGAGTGCCTTCGGCTGGCACGAGGCCGCCGCCGGCGGCATCGGCGCGGCGATCCTCAACGGCTTCAAGCGCGGCCTGTTCTCCAACGAAGCAGGCATGGGCTCGGCGCCCAACGCCGCCGCCTCGGCCACGCCCTATCCGCCGCACCCGGCGTCCCAGGGCTACGTGCAGATGGCCGGCGTGTTCATCGATACCCTGCTGATCTGCACCGCTTCCGCCGCCATCATCCTGCTGGCCGGACCGCAGGAAGGCGAGGGCATCATGCTGGTGCAGAATGCCCTGACCAGCCAGGTCGGCGACTGGGGCCGCTACTTCCTGGCGGTGATCATCCTGTTCTTCGCCTTCACCTCGATCGTCGCCAACTACTTCTATGCCGAGAACTGCCTGGTATTCCTCGAGCACAACCACCTGGCGGGCCTGTTGATCTTCCGCCTGATCGTGCTGGCGATGGTGATGTTCGGCGCGCTGGCTTCGCTGCCGTTCGTCTGGAACCTCGCCGACGTGTCGATGGGCCTGATGGCGATCACCAACCTGATCGCCATCCTGCTACTGTCCAACCTCGCGATCAAGCTGGCCAAGGACTACAACGCCCAGCGCAAGGCCGGCAAGCTGCCGACCTTCGACGCCAGCCAGTTCCCCGAAGTCCAGCAGAAGCTCGAACCGGGTATCTGGGACGACCGCCGCGCCTGAGCGCGGGGCGGGCGACGTTTCTCGGCGCAGCCGAGGCGCATCGTCCGCTCTTGAACCTGTAGCTTTGCCACCGGGCCCGGTACAATCCGGGCCTTGTCGTTTTTGCGTTATTTCTGCTCCGGGGCCTTCATGACCGTATCCTTCGTTCACCTGCGTCTGCATACCGAATTCTCCCTGGTCGACGGCCTGGTCCGGGTCAAGCCCCTGGCCAAGGCAGTGGCGGGGCTGGGCATGCCGGCGGTGGCGGTCACCGACCAGAGCAACATGTGCTCGCTGGTGAAGTTCTACAAGACCGCCATGGGCGCCGGCATCAAGCCGATCTGCGGGGCCGACATCTGGCTCGCCAGCCGCGAGGAAGATGGCCCGCTCAGCCGCCTGAGCCTGCTGGCGATGAACGCGAAGGGCTATCGCAACCTCACCGAGCTGATTTCCCGCGGCTGGAGCGAAGGCCAGCGCAACGGCGAGATCATCATCGAGCGCGACTGGGTCAAGGAGGCGGCGGAAGGCCTGATCGCGCTGTCCGCGGCCAAGGAGGGCGAGATCGGCCACGCGCTGCTCGACGGCGAGGAGGCCAAGGCCGAGGCGCTGTTGCGCGAGTGGATGGAGGTGTTCCCCGAGCGCTTCTACGTCGAAGTGCAACGTACCAGTCGGGTCAACGACGAGGAGCACCTCCACGCGGCGGTGGCTCTGGCGTCACGCTGTAACGCGCCGCTGGTGGCGACCAACGACGTGCGCTTCATCAAGCAGGAAGACTTCGAGGCCCACGAGACCCGCGTCTGCATCGGCGAGGGGCGGACCCTCGACGATCCGCGGCGGCCGCGTACCTATTCGGACCAGCAATACCTGAAGTCGCCGGCGGAAATGGCCGAGCTGTTCAGCGACCTGCCGGAAGCGTTGGAAAACACCGTCGAGATCGCCAAGCGCTGCAACATCGAGGTGCAGCTGGGCAAGTACTTCCTGCCGGACTTCCCCACGCCCAATGGCATGGGCATCGACGACTACCTGCGGCACGCCTCCTTCGAAGGTCTCGAGGAGCGCCTGGAGGTGCTGTTGCCGAAGGACACCCCGGACTACGAGGCCAAGCGCCAGGTCTATGTCGACCGTCTGAACTTCGAACTCGATATCATCATCCAGATGGGTTTCCCCGGTTACTTCCTCATCGTGATGGACTTCATCAAGTGGGCGAAGAACAACGGCGTGCCGGTAGGCCCCGGGCGGGGCTCGGGCGCCGGCTCGCTGGTGGCCTACGTGCTGAAGATCACCGACCTCGATCCGCTGGCCTACGACCTGCTGTTCGAACGTTTCCTCAACCCGGAACGGATCTCCATGCCCGACTTCGACGTCGACTTCTGCATGGAGGGCCGCGACCGGGTGATCGACTACGTGGCCGACGCCTACGGGCGCAACGCGGTGAGCCAGATCATCACCTTCGGCACCATGGCGGCGAAGGCGGTGGTACGCGACGTGGCGCGGGTCCAGGGCAAGTCCTACGGTCTCGCCGACCGGCTGTCGAAGATGATTCCGTTCGAAGTCGGCATGACCCTGGATAAGGCCTACGAGCAGGAAGAAATGCTCCGCGACTTCCTCAAGAGCGACGAGGAAGCCGCCGAGATCTGGGAGATGGCCCTCAAGCTGGAAGGCATCACCCGCGGTACCGGCAAGCACGCTGGTGGCGTGGTGATCGCGCCGACCAAGCTGACCGACTTCTCGCCGATCGCCTGCGACGAGGAAGGCGGCGGCCTGGTGACCCAGTTCGACAAGGACGACGTGGAGGCGGCCGGCCTGGTGAAGTTCGACTTCCTCGGCCTGCGGACCCTGACCATCATCAAGTGGGCGATGGAGATCATCAACCGCGAGCAGGCCAAGAAGGGCCTGGAGCCGGTGAACATCGACTTCATCCCGCTGGACGACAAGCCGACCTATTCGCTGCTGCAGAAGGCCGAGACCACTGCGGTGTTCCAGCTCGAATCGCGCGGCATGAAGGAGCTGATCAAGAAGCTCAAGCCGGACTGCCTGGAAGACCTCATCGCACTGGTGGCGCTGTTCCGCCCGGGTCCTCTGCAGTCGGGCATGGTGGACGACTTCATCAACCGCAAGCACGGTCGCGCCGAGCTGTCCTATCCGCACCCCGATTACCAGTACGCCGGCCTGGAGCCGGTGCTCAAGCCCACCTACGGCATCATCCTGTACCAGGAACAGGTGATGCAGATCGCCCAGGTCATGGCCGGCTATACCCTCGGTGGCGCGGACATGCTGCGCCGGGCGATGGGCAAGAAGAAGCCCGAGGAAATGGCCAAGCAGCGCGGCGGTTTCATCGAGGGTTGCAAGAACAACGGCATCGATGCCGACCTCGCGGGCAACATCTTCGACCTGGTGGAAAAATTCGCCGGCTACGGCTTCAACAAGTCGCACTCGGCAGCCTACGGCCTGGTCTCCTACCAGACCGCCTGGCTGAAGACCCACTTCCCGGCGCCGTTCATGGCCGCGGTACTCACCGCGGATATGCAGAACACCGACAAGGTGGTGACGCTGATCGAAGAATGCCGGCACATGAAGCTGCGCATCGTGGCGCCGGACGTGAACAACTCCGAGTTCCGCTTCACCGTCGACGACGATGGCCGGATCGTCTATGGCCTGGGTGCGATCAAGGGCGTCGGCGAGGGGCCGGTGGAGGCGATCACCGAATGCCGCGCCGAAGGCGGGCCGTTCAACACCCTGTTCGACTTCTGCGACCGCGTCGACCTGAAACGCATCAACAAGCGCACCCTGGAAGCGCTGATCCGCGCCGGTGCGCTGGATCGCCTGGGGCCGCACTACCACGACGAGCTAAAGGCCTACCAGGCTACCGTCGACCTCAACCGCGCCGTGCTGCTGGCGGCGATGGAGGAAGCGATCCAGGCCGCCGAGCAGACCGCGCGCAGCCACGACAGCGGGCACATGGACCTGTTCGGCGGAGTCTTCGCCGAGCCGGAGGCGGATGTCTACGCCAACCACCGCAAGGTCAAGGAGCTGACCCTCAAGGAACGCCTGAAGGGCGAGAAGGACACCCTCGGCCTGTACCTGACCGGCCATCCGATCGACGAGTACGAAGGCGAGGTGCGGCGCTTCGCCCGCCAGCGCATCGTCGAGCTGAAGCCGGCGCGCGATACCCAGACGGTGGCCGGGCTGATCGTCAACCTGCGGGTGATGAAGAACAAGAAGGGCGACAAGATGGGCTTCGTCACCCTTGATGACCGCTCCGGACGGATCGAGGCCTCGCTGTTCTCCGAAGCCTTCGCCGCGGCCCAGTCGCTGCTGCAGACCGATGCGCTGGTGGTGGTCGAGGGTGAGGTCAGCCAGGACGACTTCTCCGGCGGATTGCGCCTGCGCGCCAAGCGCGTGATGAGCCTGGAGGAGGCGCGTACCGGCCTGGCGGAGAGCCTGCGGATGAAGCTGCACGCCGACCTGTTGAAGGGCGACCGCCTGCGCTGGCTGGGCGAGCTGTTCAACCGCCATCGCGGTTCCTGCCCGATCACCCTGGACTACACCAGCGCCGACGCCAAGGCCCTGCTGCAGTTCGGCGAGAGCTGGCGGGTGGATCCGGCGGACGATCTGATCCAGGCATTGCGTGACCAGTTCGGGCGCGACAACGTCTTCCTCAATTATCGTTAATCGCGATGGGCGATAACGCCGTTGTTCCGCGCTCTGCGGCGGGAAAACGCGGATCGCCCTTGCTCCCGGCTCGACCCCTGGCGCCCGATCCCGTAAGGTAGGGCGCCAAACGGAAACGGCCCACTAGAATCTGCGCACGACGGAAGCCTATGAACCCGAACTTTCTTGATTTCGAACAGCCGATCGCCGACCTGCAAGCCAAGATCGAAGAGCTGCGCCTGGTGGGCAACGACAATGCGCTGAACATCAGCGACGAAATCTCGCGTCTGCAGGACAAGAGCAAGGCGCTCACCGAAAATATCTTCGGCAATCTGTCCAGTTGGCAGATCGCCCAGCTCGCGCGCCATCCCAAGCGTCCCTATACCCTCGACTACATCGGTTACCTGTTCAGCGATTTCGAGGAACTGCACGGCGACCGGCATTTCGCCGACGACCCGGCGATCGTCGGCGGCGTTGCCCGCCTCGACGGTTCCCCGGTGATGGTCATCGGCCACCAGAAAGGCCGCGAAGTCCGTGAGAAGGTCCGGCGCAACTTCGGCATGCCGCGTCCGGAAGGCTATCGCAAGGCCTGCCGCCTGATGGAAATGGCCGAACGCTTCAAGATGCCGATCCTCACCTTCATCGACACGCCCGGCGCCTACCCGGGGATCGATGCCGAGGAGCGCGGCCAGAGCGAGGCGATCGCCTGGAACCTGCGGGTGATGGCGCGACTGAAGACGCCGATCATCGCCACCGTGATCGGCGAGGGCGGTTCCGGCGGCGCGCTGGCCATCGGTGTCTGCGACCAGTTGAACATGCTGCAATACTCCACCTATTCGGTGATCTCGCCGGAAGGCTGCGCCTCCATCCTCTGGAAGACCGCCGAGAAGGCGCCGGAAGCCGCAGAGGCCATGGGCATCACCGCCGAGCGCCTGAAAGGCCTGGGCATCGTTGACAAGGTCATCGACGAACCGCTGGGCGGCGCCCATCGCGATCCGGCGAGCATGGCCGAATCGATCCGTGGCGAACTGCTGGCGCAACTGAAGATGCTCCAGGGCCTGGAAATGGGTGAGTTGCTGGAGCGTCGTTACGACCGCCTGATGAGCTACGGCGCGCCGTAAACCATCCGGCGCACTGGTACGATCGACAAGCCCGGCATTCGCCGGGCTTGTCGCATGAGGAGCGCAAGCATGCCGGCGGTGCCGCTCGAATCCCGTCTGTTACAGGCCCTGGCGCCCTGGCGCGAAGCGGGGGGCTGGTGCGTGGCGTTTTCCGGCGGGCTGGATTCCACGGTGTTGCTGCATCTGCTCGCCCAACTGGTCCGGAGCGAAGCCTTGCCGGCGCTGTCGGCGCTGCATGTCCACCATGGCTTGCAGGCTGCGGCGGACGGTTGGCCGGCGCACTGCCAGGCGGTCTGCCGGTCGCTGGGTATCCCGCTGCGGGTCGAGCGGGTGCAGGTCGCCGTTGGCGGCAGCATCGAGCAGGCGGCGCGCGACGCCCGCTATCGCGCATTCCAGGCGAACCTGGGCGAGGGACAGGTGCTGCTCACCGCGCAGCACCTCGACGACCAGGCCGAGACTCTGCTGTTCCGCCTGTTGCGTGGAGCGGGCCTGCGCGGCCTGGCGGCGATGCCGGCGAGCCGGCCGCTGGGCGGCGGCCGCCTGTGCCGCCCCTTGCTCGGGGTTTCCCGCGCCGAACTGGAAGCCTATGCGCAGGCGCACCGGCTGGACTGGGTGGAGGATCCTTCCAACCAGGATCCGCGCTTCTCGCGCAACTACCTGCGCCGGGAGATCATGCCGCGTCTCGCCTCCCACTGGCCGCAGGCCGTCGCCGGCATGGCGCGCTGCGCGGCGCATCTGCGCGAGGCCGAAGACCTGCTGGCTGAACTGGCCGCCATCGACCTCCGGGCCTGCCGCCAACCCTCGGAACTGGATTGGCCGGACTGGCTGGATCTGCCCCGGATCGCCCTGGAGCCTCTGCGCCGCCTCAGCGCTGCGCGCCAGCGCAACCTGCTGCGGGCCTGGCTGGGACAGCTGACGCGGTTGCCGGACAGCGACCACTGGGCCGGCTGGGAGTCGTTGCGCGATGCCGGCGACGATGCCGACCCGATCTGGCGCCTGGAGAGCGGCGAGTTGCGTCGCGGCGCGGGGCGGATCTGGTGGTTGCCGGCGGACTGGCGGGCGGCGGCGGGACCGTTCGTCTGGGAGCGTCCCGCTCATCCATTGCTTCTTCCCGGCAATGGTCGGCTGGCGTTGCTCGGCGAGGTTCCGGCGGGGCCGTTGCGCGTCGACTACCGGCGGGGTGGGGAGGTGCTGGCCCTGGCCGGGCGCGGTCGCCGTGACCTCAAGCGGTTGCTCAACGAAGCGGGCGTACCGAGCTTCCTGCGCGGTCGTTTGCCGTTGCTCTTCCGAGCCGACGAACTGCTCGCGGTGGCCAACATTCCTGGCCTGGACAGTCCCCGCGAGGGGGGCTGGCGACTGTCCTGGAGCCCGCCGACGAACGACCCGGGTTTGAGCTAGTAAGCCGTTTCCAGTAGACTACGCTCCCGTCTTGTACTGCTCCCGCCGATTCCCTCCGGAATCAGCAGGAGTTTGCTTTGCCCACGGATTTGTCCGTGGCGGGAGCTGGCCTCCCTTCTCCGAATCCCCGGCGGTTGATCCCGCCTAAACGCTGACTTCTAGGGTTTTTCATGACGCGCTACATCTTCGTCACGGGTGGTGTTGTTTCTTCATTGGGGAAAGGCATCGCTTCGGCTTCTCTGGCTGCGATCTTGGAAGCGCGTGGCCTGAAGATCACGATGCTCAAGCTGGACCCTTACATCAACGTGGACCCGGGCACCATGAGCCCGTTCCAGCACGGTGAGGTCTTCGTGACCCAGGACGGCGCCGAGACCGACCTGGACCTGGGCCATTACGAGCGCTTCGTTCGTACCACCATGACCCAGAACAACAACTTCACCACCGGCCGCGTCTACATGGACGTGTTGCGCAAGGAACGCCGCGGCGACTACCTGGGCGCCACCGTGCAGGTGATCCCGCACATCACCGACGAGATCAAGCGGCGCATCATCAAGGGCGCCGGCGATGCCGACGTCGCCCTGGTGGAGATCGGTGGCACCGTCGGCGACATCGAGTCGCAGCCGTTCCTCGAGGCGATCCGCCAGCTGCGCGTCGAGATCGGCGCCAAGCGCGCGATGCTGATGCACCTGACCCTGGTCCCGTACATCGCCACCGCCGGCGAGACCAAGACCAAGCCGACCCAGCACTCGGTCAAGGAGCTGCGCTCCATCGGCCTGCAACCGGACGTGCTGGTCTGCCGTTCCGACCACCCGATCGACGTCTCCTCGCGGCGCAAGATCGCGCTCTTCACCAACGTCGAGGAGCGCGCGGTGATCGCCCTGGAAGACGTCGACACCATCTACCGCATCCCGTCGGTGCTGCATGCCCAGGGCCTGGACGACATCGTCGTCGAGCGCTTCGGCCTGGAGTGCGGGCAGGCCGACCTGTCCGAATGGGACCGCGTGGTCGATGCCAAGCTCAACCCCGAGCGTGAAGTCACCATCGCCATGGTCGGCAAGTACATGGAACTGCTGGACGCGTACAAGTCGCTGATCGAGGCGATGACCCACGCCGGCATCCAGAGCCGCACCAAGGTCAACCTGCGCTACATCGACTCCGAAGACATCGAGCAGCAGGGCACCAGCCTGCTGGAAGGCGTCGACGCCATCCTGGTCCCGGGCGGCTTCGGCCTGCGCGGCGTGGAAGGCAAGATCAGCACCGTGCAGTACGCCCGCGAGAACAAGATCCCCTACCTGGGCATCTGCCTGGGCATGCAGGTCGCGGTCATCGAATACGCCCGCAACGTGCTCGGCTGGAGCGACGCCAACTCCACCGAGTTCGACAAGTCCAGCGGCCATCCGGTGGTCGGCCTGATCACCGAATGGCAGGACGCGACCGGCGCCACCGAGATCCGCACCGAAGCTTCCGACCTGGGCGGCACCATGCGCCTGGGCGCCCAGGAGTGCCAGCTGCAGACCGGCACCCTGGTGCACGACTGCTATGCCAAGGACGTGATCGTCGAGCGCCATCGCCATCGCTACGAAGTGAACAACAACCTGCTGCCGCAACTGGAACAGGCCGGCCTGAAGATTTCCGGCCGCTCCGGCGACGGCGCCCTGGTGGAAGTGGTCGAGGCCCCGGAGCATCCGTGGTTCGTTGCCTGCCAGTTCCACCCGGAATTCACCTCCACACCGCGTGATGGCCACCCGCTGTTCAGCGGTTTCGTCAACGCCGCGCTGAAATATTCCGGGAAGGCCTGAGCATGGCACAGAAGATCGTTCGCGTCGGCGATATCCAGATCGGCAACGACCTGCCGTTCGTGCTGTTCGGCGGCATGAACGTGCTGGAGTCGCGCGACCTGGCCATGCAGGTCTGCGAAGAATACGTACGGGTTACCGAGAAACTCGGTATCCCCTATGTGTTCAAGGCCAGCTTCGACAAGGCCAACCGTTCCTCGATCCACTCGTTCCGTGGCCCGGGCCTGGAAGAGGGAATGAAGATCTTCGAAGAGATCAAGAAGACCTTCAAGGTGCCGGTCATCACCGATGTCCACGAGCCGTTCCAGGCCCAGCCGGTGGCCGAGGTCTGCGACATCATCCAGCTGCCGGCCTTCCTCTCGCGGCAGACCGACCTGGTGGTGGCGATGGCCAGGACCAACGCGGTGATCAATATCAAGAAGGCCCAGTTCCTCGCGCCCCAGGAGATGAAGCACATCCTGACCAAGTGCGAGGAAGCCGGTAACGACCGCCTGATCCTCTGCGAGCGCGGCTCCTCCTTCGGATACAACAACCTGGTGGTCGACATGCTCGGCTTCGGCATCATGAAGCAGTTCGAGTACCCGCTATTCTTCGACGTCACCCACGCCCTGCAGATGCCCGGCGGTCGCGCGGACTCCGCCGGCGGCCGGCGCGCCCAGGTCACCGACCTGGCCAAGGCCGGGCTCAGCCAGAAGCTCGCCGGGCTGTTCCTCGAGGCCCATCCGGACCCCGAGCACGCCAAGTGCGACGGTCCGTGCGCGCTGCGCCTGAACAAACTCGAAGCCTTCCTGTCCCAGCTCAAGCAACTGGACGAGCTGATCAAGAGCTTTCCTGCAATCGAGACTGCCTAGTCTCCTCAGACCGCCCCGTTCATTCACTTCGGAGTGTTAACAAGAATGGCAAAGATCGTCGACATCAAGGGCCGTGAGGTCCTGGACTCCCGCGGCAACCCTACCGTTGAAGCGGACGTGATCCTGGACAACGGCATCGTCGGCAGCGCCTGCGCGCCTTCCGGTGCTTCCACCGGTTCCCGCGAGGCC
>NZ_SCND01000130.1:0-14640 GCF_005503585.1 Pseudomonas sp. 2VD | reverse complement strand
GGCCACCGCCATAGCCGGTCAGGGAACCGTCCGAACCGATGACGCGGTGGCAGGGAATCACGATGGCGATCTGGTTGGCTCCGTTGGCGCGGGCCACGGCGCGCACCGACGACGGCGAGCCGATGGACCTGGCCAGCCCGGCGTAGCTCTGCGTGCTGCCGCACGGTACCTCGCGCAGCGCCTGCCAGACCGTGCGGGTGAAGGCCGAGGCGTTCAGCGCCAACGGGGTCTGGAAGCGCACTGGAGTACCGCCGAAGTAGTCGGCGAGTTCCGCCTCGATCCTGTCGATGGAGGCGAAACGGCCGAAACCGATGCTCGATCCGCTGCTCTTCTGCAGGCGTTTCAGCTCCCCGCTCAACGCCGGGCGGTCGAAGAATTCCAGCAGGTGCAGGGCCTGCGCATCGGCCACCGCGAGCATGGCGCCGAGCGGGGTCTGCAGCCAGTCCGCCTTGAGCAGCTCGCGCCCGCGCAACTGCGACGGCGGCTCGCCCAGCAGGCGCGCGAAGGCGCTACGGAAGCCGCTGTCAGAGTCGAAGCTGGCATCCAGTTGCGCGTCGATCACCCGCGCGCCCGAGGACAGCCGCTCGGCGACCTGGCCAAGACGGCGCAGGCGAGCCATTTCCAGAAAGGTCACGCCGAACTCGCGCTTGAAGGCACGGCGCACGGTGGACGGGTCATAGCCCAGCGCCGCCAGGTCGTCTTCGAACCAGCGCCGCTGCGGTTGCCGACCGAGGCGCTGGAGCAGGTCGCTGACCAGCGGCCCCTGCGTGCCGAGCCGCTCCAGCGGCCGGCAACGCAGGCAGGGTCGGAAGCCGGCCTCGACGCAGCCCTTGATCGAATCGAAGAACAGGGTGTTCTCGCGCTTCGGCTTGCGCGCCGGGCAGGTCAGGCGGCAGAACACCCCGGTGCTCTTCACCCCGACGAAGGCGAAGCCATCGTAGGCGGGGTCGCGCGCCAACAGCGCGGCATACAGGGTGTCGTCATCGGGAAGGGGAAGGAACAACGCTGCGTCGGACATGGCCGGCTCCGGAACCAGGGAGGCGATGGATAGCCACTCTAGGCCAGGAGCCTGCGCCTTGCCGCCGCGAAACGGGCGTCGATTCTTTCTCAGCCCTCCTCGAAACGCATCTCCGGCGGCTGCTCGCGGAAACCGTGGGTGATCGCCGCCAGGTACACCGCGCCCAGCGCCAGCCAGCAGAGGCCGAGGATGATCGCCAGATGGTCGAGGCTGGCCATCAGCCACAGGTCGGCGACCAGGCCGATGCCAGGGAATACCAGGAACAACAGGGTTTCCCGTGGGCCGCGGCGCTCGGCGCCAAGGTAGTAGTGGAAGACCACCGACAGGTTGACCAGGCTGAAGGCGAGGAAGGCGCCGAAGTTGATGAACGAGGTGGAGGTGGTCACGTCCATCTGCAGCGCCAGCAGGGCCACCACGCCGCACAGGACGATGCTGTTCACCGGCGTCTCGAAGCGCTTGCCGAGACGCCCGAAGAACGGCCGCGGAAGGACGCCGTCGCGGCCCATGGCGAAGAGCAGGCGCGAGGCGCTGGCCTGGGCCGAGAGGCCGGAGGTGAACTGGCCGACGATCAGGCCGACCAGGAAGAAGGTCACGAACAGGTCGCCACCGATGTTGCGGGCGATCTCGTAGGCCGCCGAGTCCGCGCTGTCGAAGGCGAACGACGGGTGCGCCAGTTGCACGAAGTACGAGGTGACGATGAAGATCAGCCCGCCCAGCAGGGTGATCAGCAGGATCGCCCGCGGGATGTTGCGCCGCGGGTCGCGGGTTTCCTCGGTCAGGGTACTGACCGCGTCGAAACCGAGGAACGAGTAGCAGGCGATCGCCGCACCGCTCATCACCAGCGGCACCTGCAGGTCGCCACCGAGCAACGGTTGCAGTGACCATAACGGCTTGCCCGGGTCGCCCAGCACGTAGTGCACGCAGAGTGCGACGAAGGCGCCGAGGACCAGGAACTGCACCAGCATCAGCAGGCCATTGACGTTCTTCGCCAGGCGCAGGCCGACGATGTTGATCGTCGTGGTCACGCCGATGAACGCCAGCACCCAGACCGCGTTGGGTACCGCGGGAAAGGCCGAGTGCAGGTAGGCGGCGCCGATCAGCCAGATCGCCATCGGCAGGAACAGGTAGTCGAGCAGCACCGCCCAGCCGGCGATGAAGCCGAGCCGGGAATCGATGGCCTTGCGCACGTAGGTATAGGCCGAGCCGGCCACGGGGAAGGCCGCGGCCATGCGCCCGTAGCTGAGGGCGGTGAAGAGCATCGCCAGGGAAGCGGCGATGTAGGCGGCGGGGACGTGTCCCTGGGTGGTCTCGGCGAGGATGCCGAAAGTCCCGAGGACGATGATGGGGGTCATGTAGGCGATGCCGAACAGCACCACGGAACCCAGCGACAGGGTGCGCTTGAGTCTGGCCATTACTGCTTACTCCGGAATTATCGTTTGTTATGGCAGTGGCCCGCAGCCGGCCAGGCCGCGGGACGCAGGGGCCTCCCCTCACCCGGGAGACCGGCGGACGCTCGGGCGCCCATCGTTGTGCTACGGCTTTCCGGGCCGGTCCTCGCCCGCTCGCTGGCGGACGGAGGACGACGCGACGCTCCTGTCGCGCCGCGGTGAATCAGGGAATCAGCAGCTCGCGCAGGCCGTCCGGGTGCTCGCGGCGCTCGCCGGGCAGGACCAGGCGACGCTCTTCGAGGTAACGGTAGTCCCGACGCGCATCCTGCAACCGGCCGAGGTCCAGTTCGACGATCTGCCGGCATTCTTCGCGCCCGGCCTCGCAGAGCAACTGGCCGTAGGGATCGACCACCGCGCTGCCGCCGGCGAAGACCAGCCCGCCGTCGCCATGCCCGACGCGGTTGACCATCACCGCGTAGGCCTGGTTTTCCATGGCGCGGGCCATGATCGCGGTGCGATGGGTGGGGCCATAGGGGTCCATGTTGCCATTGGTCACGATGATCAGTTCCGCACCCAGTTGGCCGAGGGCCCGCGCGCTTTCCGGGAACTCGATGTCGAAGCACACCAGCAGGCCGACCCGGATGCCGTTCCACAGGGCGGTGGCGTAGCGGTCGCCAGGCGTGAAGATGCCGCGGTCGGAGGCCCACAGGTGGGTCTTGCGGTATTTCAGGGCGATGCCGTCGGGAGCGATCAGCAGGGTGGTGTTGTAATAGCGGCCGGCGTCCGCCTCGGCGATGCCGATCGCCACAGAAACGTTACGTTCACGGGCGACGCGCTGCACCGCGCTGACCGTCGGGCCGTCGAGCGGCTCGGCGAGGGCGGCGATGTTGTCTTCGCTGGGGAAGCCGGTCAGGTGGGTTTCCGGGAACACCACCAGTTCGGTGTCCGCCGCACAGTCGGCGATGGCCGCCAGGGCGCGTTCCAGGTTGTGCGCGGTGTCGCCATCGCGACCGGCGATCTGGACGAGTTCGACTTTCATCGGAATTCCTTGTTGTTCTCGGCGCTGTTCGGCACGCGCGCTGTTCGTATGCAGGGGTCGGCACAGTATGCTTGGCGTTCCCCGCGCCGATAATTACGTCCGAGGGTTAACCCAACAGGGGTAGAAGATGAGTTTCACCTTGCAGGACATCGCCTGGCACCGCTCCGTCGGGCAACTGGTCGAGGCGCTGGATGCGCCGGACTTCTGGATTCGCCTGGTACGCCTGCTCGAACAGTACGTTCCGTTCGACAGCTGGGTGGCCCTGCTGTTCAGCCAGGGCCGGCCACAGGTGTTCGCCGAATGCCCGGGCGCCGACGGCGGGCCGGACCCGCTGTTCCAGGACTACCTGCGAGGCCTCTACCTGCTCGACCCGTTCTACATCGCCAGCCGCGAGAACCCGTGCAGCGGCCTGTTCCGTCTGGCCGACGTGGCACCGGAATGCTTCGAGCAGACCGATTACTACCAGCGTTACTTCCGCCTCAACGTGGTGGCCGATGAAATCCAGATCAACGTCCAGCTCTCCGGCGAACGCACCCTCTGCCTGTCGCTCGGCTCGCGGCGCCGCTTCACCCCCGAGCAACTCGCCGTGCTCGGTCTGGTGCGGCCCTGGGTGGCCGGGCTGATGCGCCAGCGCCTGGCCTTCGAGGACGAAGTGTTGAACAGCCCTGCGGCGCCGGAGCCGGGCTGGCAGGGTTCGCTGGAGAAGGTCGCGGAGCAGATGGGCACGCCGCTGACGGCGCGCGAACTGGAGGTCGGCAGGCTGATGCTCAGCGGCTGCTCGAGCAAGGAGATCGCCCGCAAGCTGGCGATCTCGGCGGAAACCGTGAAGGTCCACCGCAAGCACATGTACGGCAAGCTCGGCATCAAGTCGCAGTCCGAGCTGTTCGGCCTGTTCCTCCAGGCCCAGGGCTGACGGGACGGGCGACCGTCCCGTCGCCGCTCAGCGGCGCTTGATCTTCGGCTTCGGCCGGCCCTGCACGCACTTGAAGCGCGGATTCGACTTGCAGATCACGTAGAGCCGGCCACGGCGCTTCACCACCTGGCAATCGCGATGGCGCAGCTTGGCCTGTTTCAGCGAGGCGAGGACTTTCATCAGGCCCCCTTGCCGCCGACGAAGCCGGCGAAACGCTTGTTGAACCCGGCCACGCGGCCTTCGCTCTTGGTCTTGCGCTGTTCGCCGGTGTAGACCGGGTGCGAGGCGCTGGAAACGTCCAGCGTCACGTAGGGATAGGTCTTGCCGTCGGTATGGGTATGGGTCTTGTCGGTCTCCGCGGTGGAGCCGATCAGGAAGTACACGTCGGCCGAGGTGTCATGGAACAGGACGGGACGGTATTCGGGATGGATGCCGGGTTTCATGGGGATGCCTCCTACATAATGTTATATAGTTACATATTACTCCGATAAGAATAATTCGCAACTCCGGAAAGAGTTCCCGGCGACCATTCGGCCGCTCGACCATCCAGACACAATTATTAGCTTGCTTTCTATCCCCGTTTGTTTCCCATAATCAGCGCTTGGTTAGCGCGGGGGGAACCCGTCGTAGACGCCTCGAAGAAGGTGACTACCATTTTGAACCGAAGCCTGAAGATTGGAGACATGATGAATCTGTCGCTACTCAGTCGCTATGCGTTTTTCGCCTGTATCGCCCTGTTCACCTTGCTCAGCCTGCCGTTCCTCGGCAGCACCGAATGGCTCTGGCCGTTCACCCTCCTGGGCGTGGCCCTGAGCCTGCTCGGCCTGTTCGACCTGATCCAGACGCCCCACGCGGTGCGCCGCAACTATCCGATCCTGGGCAACATCCGCTATCTGGTGGAAGGCATCCGCCCGGAGATCCGCCAGTACCTGCTGGAAGCCGACGGCGACGCCCTGCCCTTCTCCCGCGCCCAGCGCTCGCTGGTCTACTCGCGGGCGAAGAACGAAAGCTCGGAGAAGCCCTTCGGCACCCTGATCGACGTGTACACCGCAGGCTACGAATTCATCAGCCACTCGATGCGTCCGGCGCCGCTCAGCGATCCCTGCGAGTTCCGCGTCGACATCGGCGGGCCACAATGCAGCAAGCCGTACTCCGCTTCGCTGTTCAACGTCTCGGCGATGAGTTTCGGCGCCCTCAGCGCCAACGCCATTCGCTCGCTGAACCGTGGCGCGCAGATGGGCAACTTCTACCACGACACCGGCGAGGGCAGCATCAGCCCCTATCACCGCGAGAACGGCGGCGACCTGGTCTGGGAACTGGGCAGCGGCTACTTCGGGTGCCGCACCCGCGATGGCAAGTTCGACCCTGAGCGCTTCGCCGCCCAGGCCCTCGACCCGCAGGTGAAGATGATCGAGATCAAGCTCAGCCAGGGCGCCAAGCCGGGACACGGCGGTATCCTGCCCAAGCACAAGGTCACCCCCGAGATCGCCGCCACCCGTGGCGTGCCGATGGGTGAGGATTGCGTTTCGCCGTCGCGCCACAGCGCCTTCTCCACGCCGATCGAGCTGATGCAGTTCATCGCCCAGCTGCGCGAACTGTCCGGCGGCAAGCCGGTCGGCTTCAAGTTCTGCCTGGGCCATCCATGGGAGTTCATGGGCATCGCCAAGGCCATGCTGGAGACCGGCATCCTCCCCGACTTCATCGTCGTCGACGGTAAGGAAGGCGGCACCGGCGCGGCGCCGCTGGAGTTCACCGACCATATCGGCGTGCCGCTGCGCGAAGGCCTGCTGTTCGTCCACAACACCCTGGTCGGCCTCAACCTGCGCGACAAGATCAAGGTCGGCGCCAGCGGCAAGATCGTCAGCGCCTTCGATATCGCCAGCGTCCTGGCCACCGGCGCGGATTGGGCCAACTCGGCGCGCGGCTTCATGTTCGCCATCGGCTGCATCCAGTCGCAGAGCTGCCATACCAACAAGTGCCCGACCGGCGTCGCCACCCAGGACCCGCTGCGCCAGCGCGCGCTGGTGGTGCCGGACAAGGCCGAGCGGGTGCGCAACTTCCATCGCAACACCCTCAAGGGCCTGGCCGAGATGCTCGCCGCGGCGGGCCTGGAACATCCCTCGCAGATCGAAGCCAAGCACCTGGTGCGACGCATCACCGACACCGAGATCCGCCTGTTCTCGCAGCTGCACTACTTCCTCAAGCCGGGCGAACTGCTTTCCGGCAAGATCGAGGGCGAGTTCTACGAGCGCATGTGGAACATGGCGCGGGCCGACAGCTTCGACGCGGCGGCCTGAGCCGCCGCCCTCGCACGCAAGAAAAAGCCGGAGGCATCGCTGCCTCCGGCTTTTTCATGTCCGCGTAGATCAGCCCAGCAGGATGGTCGCCCAGGTCACGGTGATCACGGTGAGGGCCACGAACTGCGCGGCGCTGCCCATGTCCTTGGCATTCTTCGACAGAGGGTGGCGTTCCAGCGAGACGCGGTCGACGGTGGCCTCGATCGCCGAGTTGAGCAGCTCGACGATCAGCGCCAGCAGGCACACCGCGATCATCAGCGCGCGTTCGCCGCGGCTGACGTCGAGGAGGAAGGCCACCGGGATCAGCACCACGTTGAGCAGCACCAGTTGGCGGAAGGCGGCTTCACCGCGGAAGGCGGCGAGGAAACCTGCGAGGGAATAGCCGGTGGCGTTGAGGATACGCTTGAGGCCGGTCTGGCCTTTGAAGGGGGAAGGCGACACGTCGGGTTCTCATCGATTCGGAAGGCCGGCAGTCTAGCCGCCGGCTGGTCAAAAAAGCGTTAAGCCGTCTCTCAATGAGAAGCGGGAACCGTCTCCATTTGTTGCAGCAGCAGCGCGGCCTGGGTCCGGGTGCGCACGTTGAGCTTGCGGAAGATCGCCGTGACGTGGGCCTTCACCGTCGCCTCGGAAACGTTCAGGTCGTAGGCGATCTGCTTGTTCAGCAACCCTTCGCAGACCATGGTGAGTACCCTGAACTGTTGCGGGGTGAGGCTGGCGAGCCCGGCGCTGGCGGCCTTGGCCTCCTCGCTGAGGGCTTCGGCGGCGGCATCCTGCGGCGGCCACCAGGTGTCCCCGTCGAGCACCGCGCGCACCGCCTGCTGCAGGGTTTCCAGCGGACTGGACTTGGGAATGAAGCCGCTGGCGCCGAACTCGCGGGAGCGCTGCACCACCGCGGCCTCCTCCTGTGCCGAGATCATCACCACCGGCACCTGCGGGTATTGCCCGCGCAACAGCACCAGGCCGGAGAAGCCATAGGCCCCCGGCATGTTGAGGTCCAGCAGGACCAGATCCCAATCGGCCTTCTCGTTCAGCCGCGCTTCCAGTTCGGCGATGCTGGCGGCTTCCACCAGGCGCACGTCGGGGCCCAGCCCGAGGGTGAGGGCCTGGTGCAAAGCGCTGCGAAACAGGGGGTGATCGTCGGCGATCAGGATCTCGTAAGAAGCCATGACATGTCCTAGTTTGTTCGGCCCAGCCGAGGCGGCGCTCAGGATGCCGACCGAGGGCGGGCCGGTCAAGCCGAATGAGGGATACCTCGTACACCGCGTTCGTCTTTTCAAACACCCCGGCTTGCTGGCAGAGTGGCGGACCCTCCCCGCCCCGTCGAGCGAGCCATGCGAAGCCAAGCCCTGCGTGCCGATGTCCTGATGCTGATCACCGCCATGATCTGGGGGGTGTCGTTCGTCGCCCAGCGCCTGGGGATGGACGCCATCGGGCCGTTCCTCTATACCGGCCTGCGCTTCGTCCTCGGTGCCCTGGTGCTGGTGCCACTGCTGATGCTGCGCTCGCGACGCGACGGCGCGCAACCCTTCAATCGCGGACAGTTGCTCGCCGGTGTGATCCTCGGCGTCGCCCTGACCACCGGGATCAACCTGCAGCAGGTCGGCCTGCTGTTCACCAGCGTGACCAACTCCGGCTTCATCACCGGGCTCTACGTGATCGTCGTGCCGTTGCTCGGCCTGCTGTTCGGCCAGCGCACCGGCGCGGGCACCTGGCTGGGGGCGTCGCTGGCGGTGCTCGGCATGGCCCTGCTGAGCATCGGCCCGGGCTTCCAGGTCGCCTCCGGCGACTGGCTGCAACTGGCCGGCGCGGTGGTCTGGGGCGCGCACGTCCTGCTGGTAGGCCTGTTCGCCAGCCGCTACGACCCGATCCGCCTGGCCTTCCTGCAGTTCGCCACCTGCGCGGCGGTCAGCCTGCTGCTGGCACTGGTCTTCGAGGAAATCCACTGGGACGCCATCGTCCAGGCCGGTCCCGCCCTGCTATACGGCGGCCTGCTCGGCGTCGGCACCGGCTTCACCCTGCAGGTGGTGGCGCAGAAGCACGCCATCGCTTCCCATGCGGCGATCATCCTGTCCCTGGAAGCGGTGTTCGCCGCCATCGCCGGCGCCCTGTTCCTCGCCGAGACCCTGCACCTGCGCGGCTATTTCGGTTGCGCGCTGATGCTGGCGGGCATGCTGGTGGCGCAGTTGTGGCCGCGCAAGCTCGCCGCCGAAGTGCGCCCGGCCTGACACTCAGCCACGGAACGGCGCCAGGGCACGGTGCGCCGGGCTGGCCTCGTCCAGCGGAATGTGCCGCTTGGCGCCCAGATAACGCTCGCTGAACACCTCCAGGTAGGCGCCGAGCGCCTCGCCCGCGGCCTCGTCGCCAGCCAGCTCCAGGCACAGCGCCGCCACTTCGGCGGTGCACAGGTGCTCGCCACGGGTCGAGCGACGCAGGCGATAGCGCGAGAGCTGCTCGGGCAGCAGGCTGAGCACCGGGAACGGCTCCAGGTAGGGACTCTTGCGGAACATCTTGCGCGCCTCGGTCCAGGTCGCGTCGAGCAGGATGAACAGCGGTCGCTTGCCTTCCACCAGCGGGGCGACCTCGTTCACCACCCGCTCCGCCGCCACGTATTCGCCGGGGAACACCAGGTATGGCTGCCACTGCGGGTCGGCCAGCAACTCCAGCAAGCGCGGGTCGACCTCGGTGCGCGACCAGCCGAAGGCGAAGGTGTCGGCCACGGTATCGGCGATCAGCCAGCCGGTGTTGGTCGGTTTCAGCGCCTCGATGTCGTGCATGACCAGGCACATGCCTGCGCGCGCCTCGACCCGCGGCCGCCAGGCGCACATGCAATAGCTCGGCAGCAGCCGACAGCCTTCGCAGCGCGGCATGCGCGAACCGCGCGCGACGAAGGGTTTCAGGCTGCGCGCCAGGCGCTCCTGGCGCAAGCGGAAAACGGCATGGCTCATCGGGCAGGCTCCCGATACGGAAAGGACGGGCGAAGGAACATCGAAGACTCGAGGAAACGGGCTGGAAAGCGACCGCGAAATTCTATCAGAGCCCGCGTGGCTCCTGCTTTGTCGGACAACTTCCGAGGCCGCGAAAAAAAATTCTTCACAGGGGCCTCAGACGTCTAGTTAGAGCGGGATGCGATCCCTATAATCCGCCCCCTTTTTCGACACCGGGCAGCCGGCTCCGCCCGCTGACCTTACTGCCTCTCCAGACGAGTGACGCCCCCCTTGCTCGAGATCCGCAACGTGACCCGCCGCTTCGGCGACTTCACCGCCGTCGACAATGTCAGCCTGACGATCAACACCGGCGAATTCTTCACCCTCCTCGGCCCTTCCGGGTGCGGCAAGACCACCCTCCTGCGCATGCTCGCCGGCTTCGACCAGCCGGACAGCGGCGAGATCCGCCTCAACGGCCAGGACCTCGCCGGCGTCGAGCCGGAGAAGCGCCCGGTGCATACGGTGTTCCAGAGCTACGCGCTGTTCCCGCACATGAGCGTGGCGCAGAACATCGCCTTCCCGCTGAAGATGGCCGGAGTGGCGAAGAGCGAGATCGACGCCCGCGTCGAACAAGCCCTGAAGGACGTGCGCCTGGCGGACAAGGGCGGGCGTATGCCGACACAGCTTTCCGGCGGCCAGCGCCAGCGCGTGGCGATCGCCCGCGCGCTGGTCAACCGGCCGCGCCTGCTGCTGCTCGACGAACCGCTGTCGGCGCTGGACGCCAAGCTGCGCGAAGAAATGCAGATCGAACTGATCAACCTGCAGAAGGACGTCGGCATCACCTTCGTCTATGTCACCCACGATCAGGGCGAAGCCCTGGCGCTGTCGCACCGCATCGCGGTGATGAACCAGGGCCGGGTGGAGCAGCTGGACGCCCCGGAAACCATCTACAGCTTCCCGCGCAGTCGTTTCGTCGCCGACTTCATCGGCCAGTGCAACTTGCTCGACGCCACAGTCGAGGCGGTCGACGGCGAACGCGTGCGCATCGATCTCCGGGGCCTGGGCGAGGTCCAGGCGCTGAAATCCTTCGACGCCCAGCCCGGCGAGGCCTGCGTGCTGACCCTGCGGCCGGAGAAGATCCGCCTGGCGCAGAGCGTCACCGCCGACAGCGACGAGGTGCACTTCCGCGGCCGCGTCGCCGAACTGCTCTACCTGGGCGACGTGACCCTGTACATCGTCGAGCTGGAGAACGGCGAGCGCCTGGAAACCCTGCTGCCCAACGCCACGCCCGGCCGGGCCAAGTTCTTCGAGGTGGGCGACGCGGTGGAAGCCGCCTGGCGCTTCGATGCCGGCCACCTGGTCAGGGCCTGAGACGATGAGAAAGAACCTCGGCAAGTGGCTGCTGGTCTGGCCGCCGCAAGCGTATCTGCTGTTCTTCTTCCTGGTTCCGGCGCTGATCATGCTGTTCGCCTCGTTCCGCTTTCCCGGCGACTACGGCGGCCTGGCGCCCTGGATGTACAGCGAGGACGGGCAGACCGTCTACGACCTCAGCGTGGAGAACTACACCCGGCTCACCGAGAGCTGGGTGTACCTGCAACTGTTCGTCAAATCCTTCGGCTACGCCCTGGTCACCACCCTGGCCTGCCTGCTGCTCGCCTACCCGGTGGCGACCACCCTCGCCCGGGCCCCGGCGAAGTGGCGCAACCTGCTGATCCTGCTGGTGATCCTGCCGTTCTGGAGCAACCTGCTGGTACGCGTCTACGCCTGGATGATCATCCTCTCGCCGTCCGGTGCCCTGACCCGCGGGATCAACGCCGCGCAGGACCTGTTCGGCGCGCAGCCGATCAGCCTGATGTTCACCCCGTTCGCGGTGATCCTGTGCATGGTCTACGTGCACCTGCCGTTCATGATCCTGCCGCTCTACGCCAACCTGGAGAAACACGACCCGGCCCTGCTGGACGCCGCCCAGGACCTCGGCGCCGGTCGTTGGCAACGCTTCTGGCGGGTGACCTTCCCGCTCTCGCTGCCGGGCGTGGCCGCCGGCGCGGCACTGGTATTCATCCCGGTGCTGGGAATGTTCGCCATCCCCGACCTGGTCGGCGGTACCGACGGCATCATGATCGGCAACCTGATCAAGAGCCAGTTCCTCGACTCCCGCGACTGGCCGTTCGGCAGCGCGCTGTCGATCGCCCTGACCGGCTGCATCCTGCTGCTGGTCGCCCTCGGCATGGGCGCCGCGCGCGCCCGCAAGGGAGGCGCCCATGCGTAGGCCCTACCTGCTCTGGAGCGCCACCGCGCTGGTGTACCTGTTCCTCTACGTACCGCTGGTGATCGTGGTGCTGTACTCCTTCAACGACTCGCGACTGAACGCCGAGTGGGTCGGCTTCACCCTGGACTGGTACCGCAAGCTGTTCGGCAATCGCGACATGCTCCAGGCCGCCGCCAACTCGCTGGTCATCGCGCTGGTTTCGGCCAGCGTGGCGACCCTGCTCGGCACCCTCGCCGGGGTCGCCCTGCATCGCTTCAAGCTGCGCGTGCTGCCCCTGCTGGTGCTGACCCCGATCGCCATTCCGGAACTCCTGATGGGAGTCTCGCTGGTGATCTTCTTCATCGGCCTGAACATGAGCCTGGGCATGCTCTCGGTGACCCTCGCGCACATCACCTTCTCGGTCGGCTTCGTCGCCCTGGTGGTGCAGGCGCGCATGTCGGGCATGGACGAAAGCCTCACCGAGGCGGCCCGCGACCTCGGTGCCACGCCCTGGCAGAGCTTCCGCCTGGTGACCCTGCCGCTGATCATGCCGGGCATCGTCGCCGGCGCGCTGATGGCCTTCACCCTGTCCATCGACGACTTCGTGATCACCTTCTTCACCGCCGGCGGCGGCTTCGCCACCCTGCCGACGCAGATCTACACCATGATCAAGATCGCCGTGACGCCCGAAGTGAACGCCGTCTCCACCCTGCTGATGCTGCTCACCCTGGTGCTGATCGTGATCGCCTCGAAACTCTCCCCCAGCGCCATCAAGGGCCATTGATCCGCCGAAACCCGCGGGCCTCCCGGAGAGGCCCGCGGCCTTGCCCTGCTCCGGTTTCCGGAGCCCTGCCACCCCGTAACAAGGAACCATGATGAAAAAGCTGTTGCTCGTCGCAACCCTCATGGCAGGAGCCGCCCAGGCCACCGCCGCCGAGAAGCTGTATCTGTTCAACTGGAATGACTACATCGCCGAGGACACAGTGAAACGCTTCGAACAGCAATGTGGCTGCGAGCTGGTGCAGGAGTTCTATTCCGGCACCGAGGAAATGATGGCCAAGCTGGCCGCCGGGGCCAGCGGCTACGACGTGATCATCCCGACCCAGAACGCGGTCGAGGCGCTGATCCGCAAGGGCGACCTGCTGGAGCTGGACAAGAGTCGCCTGGCGAACCTGAGCAACGAGGCCGCGGGCTACCTCGACAAGGATTTCGACAAGGGCAACCGCTATTCCCTGCCCTACGCCTTCACCACCACCCTGGTCGGCTACAACAAGACCGAGCTGGACAAACTGGGCATCGACCCCGCCGACTGGTCGGTGATCTTCGACCCGGCGGTCCTGGAGAAGATCAAGGGCAGGGTCACGGTGATGGACGACCCGCAGGAACTGTTCGGCGCCGCCCTGAAGTACCTCGGTCACTCCGCCAACGACACCGACCCGCAGCACTGGAAGGAAGCCCAGGCGCTGATCCTCGCGGCCAAGCCGTACTGGGCCGCGTTCAACTCGTCGAGCTATATCAAGGAGCTGACCCTGGGCAACATCTGGGTCGCCCATGGCTACTCCAGCGACATGTACCAGGCCAGGGCCGACGCGGAGGCTGCCGGCCGCGCCTTCAAGGTCGACTTCGCCCTGCCCCGCCAAGGTGCGGTGCTGGCCATCGACAACATGGTGATCCACAAGGGCTCGAAGAACCCTGACCTGGCCTACCGCTTCATCGACTTCATGCTCGACGGTCGGAACGCTTCCGAGCTGACCAACCAGATCGGTACTGGCACGCCCAACGCCGCCGCCCTGCCCTTCATCAAGCCGGAAATCAAGACGCTCGCCGCCCTGTTCCCGGACGCCACCACCCAGGCCAGGCTGGAGCCGCTGAAGGACCTGAACTCGCGCCAGCGACGCGCCCTGAACAAGCTCTGGACAGAGATCAAGCTGCGCTGATCCGCACCGCTATCGACGAAAGGGCGACCCTCGGTCGCCCTTTTGCGTTTCCGTGCCCCGCCCCGAACGCGGTAACATGGCGCCCATTCGCCACCGTCCGTCCCGGGAATGGGCCGACGGAAACAATTCGCCCCCTCCATCGGTCGAATCAGCTTATTGCCCCAGGAGATCTTCGATGTCGCGCTTCATGGCCCTTGCCCTTTGTTTCGTCCTGCCCACCGCCGCCCATGCCGCCTCGCTCAAGGATTTCGAACTGAGCAAGATGCTGGAGAAAGTGGCCAAGGAAAGCAGCGTAGGCACTCCCCGCGCCATCAACGAAGACATCCTCGACCAGGGCTACACCGTCGAAGGCAACCAGTTGATCAATCACCTCAGCGTACGCGCCAGCCACGCCGAGCGCATGCGCTCCAACCCGGACAGCGTGCGCAGCCAGCTCGGCGATAGCGTGTGCAGCAACACCGGCTATCGCCAGTTGCTCGCCCGCGGCGCGATCCTCACCTACAGCTTCACCGAGTACAAGACCAACCAGCCGGTCGCCACCGAACGCTTCGATGCCGGCAGCTGCCGCATCCAGGGCAAGAAGTAAGCGCGCCGCGCGGTCGCCATGCTGGACAAGCAGCATCTGCTGAAGATCGCCAGGACGCCGATGCCGTTCGGCAAGTACCAGGGACGGATGCTGGTCGACCTGCCGGAGGAGTACCTGCTGTGGTTCTACAAGAAAGGCTTCCCGCCCGGTGAACTCGGGCGGCTGATGCAGTTGACCCTGGAGCTGAAGATCGACGGGCTGGACGGGCTGCTCAAGCCGCTTCGTCCCCCCGCTCCGTAGGCGAATGACGTCGCCGACGCTATCCGCCGATACCCCGCCCACACCCTGCC